>DATNEI010000014.1:0-10171 GCA_035606795.1 Pyrinomonadaceae bacterium | reverse complement strand
TTTCCGGTAGCCACATCGCTTCGGCTTCCCGGCCAAATCGGTAACGAAAGTCAGCCAGCCCCCAGCGAATCTGCGTGCGCAAATCGCGCGCGTTGCAGAGAGGCAGGATCGCGTGTCCATAAGCTTGAGCGATCGCGTTCCCGTGTCCTGAGTGGCGCGCGCCGCTTTCGCGGTCCGCGGCAATGATGCGCTCGTAAGTTTCGCGGTGGTTTTGCTCGAGCCAACTCAGCAGCGTGGGCCCAAAGTTGAAACTGATATGCTCGTAATTATTGGTGGCGCGAGTTTGACCACTAGAGTCGAAGGTCACAGCGCTGTTGGGCTGATAGCACTCGGCACAAATGCGCTCGTTCCAATCATGGAAAGGCGCCGCGCTCAGTTGTTCTTCAATTATGCCTGTCCAGGGATTTTCGCGCGGAGGTTGGTAGAAGTGTCCGTGAATAATCAGTGACGGCATGGATCAATGAAAACATATCAGCCACAAAAAGGCATAAGAGGCACAAAAATGTCGGTATCGCAGTCTGGTTATTGAAGCTTTCTTTGTGCCTTTTCTGCGTTTTCGTGGCTAACTCTTTCTTCTCCCCACCATATCGACGCCCACCGCGGCGACCAGTACGCCGCCCTTCACGACATACTGAGCCCAGTTCTCAACATTCAGCAGCGACATGCCGTTGTCGAGACTGGCTAGAATTAACGCGCCGAGCACGGCGCCGAAGACTGTGCCGCGTCCGCCCATCAGACTAGTGCCGCCGATGACGCAGCTGGCGATCGCATCCAGCTCCATCAAGGTGCCGGCATCAGGCGAGGCGCTTCCCACGCGCGCGGTATGCAGAATCGAAGCCACGCCCGCGAGCGCGCCCATCAAACAAAAGGCCAGGAGGATGTAACGCTTCAGATTGATTCCTGAAAGCCGCGCTGCGTCCGGGTTGCCGCCGATGGCGTACAAGTAACGACCGAACGTCGTGTTAGCGGTGAGAAACGCGCCGCCCAAAGCGACCACGACCAAGACAATGACGGGAATGGGAACCCCACCCGCTTTATTCATCAGAAAAATGAAACCGACGATCGCGAGCGAAGGGACAAGAATGCGCACAACGGTCGAAGCCAGACTTACGGCTTGCAAACCGTGTCGTTGTCGCGCGCGACCTCGCCGGACGTTGGTGAGGATGATGAGCACGATAGCGATTAGCGCCAGGGCAAACCCAACCCGTTGATTGATGAAGTCACGCCCCAGCGATCTGAACAGGGGCAGCTCAACCGGAATGGTTGCGCCTTTGGTCAATTTGAGAATAATGCCGCGCCATGCCTGCAAGCCGCCCAGGGTGACGATGAAAGCCGGCACACTGGCGAAGAGGCCGAACCGTTTCTGAATTCTCGCGCTGAGAAGACCGGTCAGAATCGCCGCGCCGATAACATATTTGAGGGAATAGCCATTGAAGGCAGCCCAGAGTCCAACCACCAGCGCAACCACCGGGCCAGCGTACCCGTAGGTCACAAGATTTCCTTGCACTGCGCCGATCACCAGGCCAACGACAATTCCGGCTGCGAGACAGGGAGCTAAACCCCATCCCTGAGTCATCGCAGCGATGCCCCCGGCTAGCCCGACGACCGCTCCCACCGAGAGATCGATGTTGCCCGTGACGATAACCATCAACATGCCGACAGCGAGCACGCCGGTTACTGCTGTCTGCTGCAACAGTTTGGAAAAATTGGTGGCGCCGAGAAACAGACCGTAAGGATGGTTGGCGTCGATAGTCGCCCACTGAAAGAAAAGCCAAATCACGATCAGCGCGCCCAGCATGGTATATGCGCGCAAGGCCGAGGTGCGAAGTTTGAGTCGGGGGGGTTGGGGTTGATCAGCCATTACGAAAACACTCACTCATCGTTTAGACGGCGGACTTGTCCGCCGACTTCGCGAACTGTTGTTCTGTCCATAACCAGCAAATCAATTTCAATCGGAACGGCCGGACAAGTCCTCTAAACGAGTCGTTCTTTTTTTAAACGTCTACGCGGCTAGTTTCGCGTGTCCCGTCGCGCACGACATGACAGCCTCCGGCGTGGCTTCGGCGCGCGTGAACTCGCCCGTAACGCGCCCTTCATGTAGCACAATGATCCGATCGGAAAGCCCAAGCACCTCCGGCAGTTCTGAAGAGATCAAGACGATCGCCAAGCCACTCTCCGCCAGGCGATTGATCTGCGCGTAGATTTCCTGTTTAGCTCCGACATCAATGCCGCGCGTCGGCTCATCCAGAAACAAGACACGCGGATTTGTAAGCAACCATTTGGCGAGCACGACTTTCTGCTGATTACCACCAGAGAGTGTGCCGGCGACCGTGAAAACGGACGGCGCTTTGATGCGCAGCTCGCCGGCCGCGCGTTCGCCCGCGGCTGCTTCGGCGCTCTCGTTGGTGATGAACCGGCCCGAAAGTTTTCGCAGTCCCGCGAGCGTCATGTTTTTAAGAATGGTCTGATCAAGAATCAGCCCATAGCGCTTGCGATCTTCCGTGACAAAGCCGATCCCCTGCTTGATTGCGTCCCCCGGGCTATCAATTGAAATTCGGTTTCCATCAACGAGGATTTCGCCGGACTTCCGGCCATCGTGTGCGCCGAAGATCGCCATCAGCAATTCGGTACGGCCTGAACCCATCAAACCGGCAATCCCGAGCACTTCGCCTTTACGCACCACGAAACCGACGTCATTTACCAGTAACTTACCGGGAACGGATGGATCCTCCACGGTGACACTGCGCGCCTCGAAAACCGTCTGGCCGCGTTCGTGTTTTGCTTCCGGAAAGATTTGATCGACCTCCCGACCAACCATTTGAGCGATAACGCGCGGTTCGTCCAAATCGGACGTGGCATTGGTATCGATTGTTTTGCCATCGCGCAGTACGGTGATGCGATCGCCGATGCTAAAAACTTCATCGAGTTTGTGCGAGATGTAAATCATCGCCACTCCGCGCGCGCGCAAGCTCTGGAGAATTCCGAACAGGGTTTCGACTTCTGCGTCGGTTAAGGCCGCTGTCGGTTCATCGAGCACAAGAATGCGCGCGTCCTGCGAAAGAGCCTTGGCGATTTCGACGAGTTGCTGCTGACCAATGCCTAGATTAATGACGGGAGTGCGCGGATCGATCTGAAGATGAAGTTCGTCAAGCAATTTCTGCGCGCGGCTGAAGAGTTCTTCCCAATTAATAATCCCCACTCGCCGGGGGGCGCGGCCGAGAAAGATGTTCTCAGCGACTGAGAGATCCTGGACCAGTGACATTTCCTGGTAGATGACGGCGATGCCGGCTTGTTCGGAATCGCGAACGTTCGCAAAGTGACGCTCAGCTCCATCCAGAACGATCTCCCCGCCGTATTCAGGATGAGGATAGACACCGGCGAGAATTTTGATCAGCGTCGATTTGCCGGCGCCGTTCTCACCAACCAGAGCATGAATCTCGCCGGAGCTCAGATCGAACGTGACACCGTCGAGAGCTTTCACTCCGGGAAAGCTCTTGGTGATTTCTCTCATCTGGAGGAGAGGCGACGGCATGTCCAAAGTCTAAAGTCCAAAGTCCAACGTCGCAATAATCAGCGATATTTGCTGCCGCGAAGGGTTGATTGGCGAAGATATTTCATCAACCCAGCGATTAACTGGCTCACCTGATTCGTTGATTTCGTTAGCATCTCAAACTCGGTTAACGAGATGTAGTTTTGATCGAAGGCAATATAAAGTTGCGCTCGAGCTTCACCGCATGAACCTTTCGCGATGGAGAGGAACTGCAGAAACTCATTATCACCACCACGTTCGAATCCTTCTGCGATGTTGGACAGAATTGAAATAGCAGCGCGCCGAATTTGATCGCGAAGACCAAAATCACGCGCAAACTTTCCAGTTGCCGTTATTCGATAAACCTCGTTAACAAAACTTCGCGCGCGTTTCCAGGATTCGATGTCCTCAAACTTAGTGATTTTCGCCATGGTCAGTCTCCTGAGTGGAAGTTGGGATAAAGCCGTATGACATTGGACGTTGGACTCGGGACATTGGACACCTAAGGCTTTGGCCATTGGTCGCGCGGCACATTCTTATAAACATCTTCCAGCTTGTGATAGCCGTCCTTAATCACAGTTTGCATCACGTTATTTTTGTCGAGCACGATGGGCTCTTGCAGGATTGAAGGTACGTCGATCTTTCCGTTGTTGACCTTGTCTTTTGCTTCTACCTTCTCACCTCGCGCCAATTTCATCGCCGAGTCGACGGCGCTGTTAGCCAGCGGAACGATCGGTTTGTAAATCGTCATCGTCTGCTTACCTTCAACGATACGTTGCACGGCGTCGAGCGCGGCATCCTGCCCGGTAACCAGAACCTTACCGACCAGATCCGGTGGCAACGCCGAGATGGCGCCGCCGGCCGTGCCGTCGTTCGAGGCGACGATGGCCTGAATATTGTTGTTATTCTTCGTGAGCGCGTCCTCGGTAATGCGCAACGCTTCGCTCGGCAGCCATTCGCGCGCGTACTGTTGCGTCACAATCTTGATCTGGCCGCTGTCAACTGCCGGTTTCAGCACTTGCATCTGGCCTTCGATTAAAAGCAGCGCGTTGTTATCTGTCTGTGAACCGCCAATCAAAACGTAATTGCCTTTGGGCGCGTTATCGAGCGCGTATTGGGCCTGCATCTGTCCAATCTTGACCACCTGATGCGAGACGTAGAGATCGACATCGGAGTTCCGAATCAAACGATCATAGCTAATCACCGGCACGCCCTGACGATGGGCGGCTTCGACGATCGACGCAGCGATTTGGCCGTTGTGTGGCGCGACGATTAAGACATCAACACCCTTAGTCAGCAGGTTGTCGCACTGCTTTGTTTGCGTGGCGTCGTCGCCATTCGCAACTTGCACCTCGCAATCAGCGCCGACTTCTTTGCAGCGTTGTTCGACCAGCGCCTTGTCACGCTGCCAACGCTCTTCCTTCAGCGTGTCCATGGAAAAGCCGATGCGAACTGGACCACTCCCTTTCGCCGGCTTATTTGTCTCGCCTCCGGGACCTTTGACACATGACGTCAACAAAACAGCCGCAGCGAAGGCGAGTGCGATTACACGCGCAATGGTTCTCATTATCTAGTTCCTTTCATGACGTTTTGATAAATGCGAGCTTGGTGCTGGTTCAACGCCGCCACATAATACCCGCGAACATGCCAACTGTCAGCAGGCAAAACATCCGCGCAGGAAAGTTCGCGCTTCACGGTTATGTGGGCGCGGTCATTATTGCGGCGGCTGAAGTGTTGCTCTTTTCCGGCAATCAATTAGTCGGCCATTGGTTCACCCCAATTGTCTGGACCGGCTACATCCTTTTGGTTGACGCGCTGGTTTACAGAATCAAAGGTCGCTCGCTGCTGGTGAATGACCGTCTCGAGCTCTTTGCGGTTGTCATTATTTCAATTGCGAGTTGGTGGTTGTTTGAGTTTTACAATGCTCCGCGCTTCTGGAATTCGAATCTCGAACTTTGGTGGCACTATCACAACCTGGAACCGAACTTGTGGGTGCGCAGAATCGGATATGACTGGGCCTTTGCGACGATTACGCCGGCATTGTTGGAAACTGCGGAGCTGTTTGGCGCGACGTTATTCAAAGGAAAGGGAAGTGGCGCGCGACTTAATTTGTCGAAATCCGCGCTTGTAGTTATCGCGCTAGTTGGAGCGATTGGCGTGGTAGTACCGCTGCTCTTTCCCAATGAATGGTTCGCGCCAGTTGTTTGGCTCTCATTTATTTTTCTGCTCGATCCGCTGAATGCTTTGCGCGGTTGGCCATCGATTAGCGGCGACCTGGCGCGGAGTGATTGGCGCCGTTTGCTGTCACTGCTGGCGAGTGGTTTCCTCTGTGGTTTTCTGTGGGAGTTTTGGAATTACTGGGCGTTGGCGAAATGGACATACACGGTTCCTTATTTCGGCAACGTCAAGATTTTCGAGATGCCGGTGTTCGGCTTTCTTGGCTTCCCGCCGTTTGCAATCGAATGCTGGGCGATGTACATCTTTGTGCGCTCGCTGCTAAGTTCCCGGCCGCGGCAAACGGACAACGCTGAAATCTTTTTGAGTTCCAACGACTGACTGGAGCGCAACCGTCCCGGTTGCTGGTGCGCAACATGCAAGCGAGACGCTTGCGCTCCAGTCAAAAATGACACGCATACAGTGACTTCCGGCAAGATAAAGACTTGGATCCGGCGCCTCGGCTTCTGGGGCTTCATGTTTTTTCTGGCGAAGGGTCTGTTGTGGCTGATCGTTCCGGCGGTGGTGGCTTTTCTGGCTCTCGATTGATTACTCGACACTTCATGAATCGCCAAACGTCCAGCTGGATCGCTTTTGCTTCGCTTACATTTCTTCTTTTCTACATCGCCCTAATGCCCAATATCTCTTCGGCGCAAAAGATAGAGCGTCCGCGCGCGCGTGATGCCGGAGTCATCGTCGGCGTGCTGCCGCCCGGCGCGCTCAATGCGATTACCGATGTGCCCGGCGTGATGGTTGGCCATTCCACGATTGTGAAAGACGCGAATATTCGGACGGGAGTGACCGCAATTCTTCCGCACGGTGGAAATCTTTTTCGCGAAAAGGTTCCGGGGGCAGTCTTTATCGGCAACGCGTTTGGCAAGCTCGCCGGTTCGACGCAAGTCAATGAGCTGGGCGAAATCGAAACGCCGATCATGTTGACGTCGACGCTGAATGTGCCGCGCGTGGCCGACGCGACGATCGATTACATGCTCGCGCTGCCGGGCAACCAAGACGTGCAGTCGATCAATCCGCTGGTGGGTGAAACGAATGATGGGTTTCTCAACGACATTCGCGGCCGCCACGTGGGACGCGACGAAGTCTTTGCGGCCATCAAGAACGCGCGCGGTGGTTCGGTTGAAGAAGGCGCGGTCGGCGCGGGGACAGGCACCGTCGCCTTTGGTTGGAAAGGCGGCATTGGGACGGCTTCGCGAAAGCTGCCGCAAAACCTGGGCGGCTATACGGTAGGCGTGCTGGTTCAGTCGAACTTCGGCGGAATTTTGACAATAAATGGGGCGCCGGTGGGACGCGAGCTGGGGAAGTACTATCTGAAAGAGCAACTGGAAAAGACGTCCGGCGCCAACGAAAAAACACTCGATCGCGCAGACGGTTCAATCATTATCGTGATTGCTACGGACGCGCCCATCGATCATCGCAACTTGAATCGACTGGCAGCGCGCTCGATGATGGGACTGGCCCGCACGGGCGCAGCCGGATCAAACGGAAGCGGCGACTATGCAATTGCGTTTTCCACCGCGGCCGAGCTTCGCATTCGCAATCTTCCCAACGAATCAACTAAACCAAGTGCCGCGTTGTTGTCGAATGAAGCCATGTCGCCGCTCTTCCTCGCGGTGATCGAAGCCACTGAAGAAGCGATCTATAACTCGCTATTCCGCGCCACGACGACCACCGGTCGCGGACACACCGTCGAAGCGTTGCCAATCGAGCGCGCTCTGGAGATTCTGCGCAAGTACAATGCGTTGAAATCCCGGTAAGCCACAGACAACTTCTCATTCACACCTCGCTTCAGCGAGGTGTCAGCGGTTGCAAGTTCTCGATTGAACCGTTTTAACGGTTTTAGAAAATGAAGCCGTTGAAACGGCTACAGAGTTCCCTCGCGAGATGCGTGTCACCTCGCTGAAGCGAGGTGAGACTGAGATTCGTTGACACTCACCCAGTGACTCTCTAGAATACGCGCCCCACTAAAACGAAGGAGAATACGAACGTGGCTGTGAAGATTCGTGTGAACCGGAAAAGTGTCGAATCGATGACGCGGCAGATCGCCAACCAACTCGAAGGTTTGATCAGCACGGGGGCAATGGCGGTAGGCAGCATGCTGCCGAGTGAGCGCACCCTCGCCAACTCACTCGACGTGGCCCGCAACGTCGTGCGCGGGAGTTACGATTATTTGGAGCGTGCCGGTTTGGTGCAGCGTGAAGGGAAGGCCGGACGTCGGGTGAAAGCAAAAGCGACGCGGCGAAGAGTACCCAAGACAATCAGGAAGCCGGTGAAGAAAAGATAACGCAGCGTCACTCATCAGGCGCCCATTCCATCTGAAAATGAGTGCCCGTTTCGCTGATGCGCTGAAAGCGCAAACGCTCAAACAAGGAAACGGCGCGGCTGAAACGAATCACCTGTAAACGCAAGGGCTTTTTTTGCTTTTTCGCTTCAGTCTGTAACTCCCGGATTAACCGCGTTCCGATGCCGTTATTGCGATATTGCGGCAGCAACGCCAGATCCACGCAGCGGATTTCATGCTCGCGCGGCTCAAACGTAATTCTTCCCACGGCCTCATCGCCGCGCAGGACAATTTGATCGACCGGCTTCTTGTATTCGCTGGTATGAAAGCGCTGCTGCGCCTCGTACTGCATGTCGAGAAACTCGCTGATTCTTTCCTCGTCCCATCCCAGCCCGCGCAGATCGTCGCCCCGGCTGCTCTTGTACAGCACGAGCAGGAAGTCGGCGTCTTCAGGCGTAATTGCGCGCAAACTTACTGAGGCAAAAGAAGTGAACTCGGGCATCGTTGGAGGATTCTAGATTACCTGCGTTGATTTAGATATCGCGATCGCGCGACGTGTTGCCGATACTCGGTCGCAAACCGCGCGCGAAAGTGACATAATACCCGAGCTTTCCCAAACAATTCGAACTAATTTAGGAGAGGTTCTCATGAAGCGTTTCCTTGGCATTCTTGCGATTTCGATTGCACTCGGTTCCATGCTGATCGCACAGGAGCGGCGTTTTACGGTCAACGATCTTCTGAAGGTTAGACGCGTAGGCGATCCGCAAGTTTCGCCGAAAGGCGATCTGGTCGCGTTTACGATTACCGACATGGACATGGCCGCCAACAAGGGCACCACGCAAATCTACTTGGTTCCACTGAGCGGCGGTGAAATGCGCCAACTTACGAATGATGAGAATTCGTCCGCGAGTCCGCGCTGGTCGCCGGACGGCGAGAAACTCGCGTTTGTTTCAGCTCGTGACGGCGAAGATCAAATCTGGACCATCGATGTCTCGAGTGGCGCGTTGAAAAAGATCACTTCGCTTTCAACCGGAGCGGGCGATCCCGTCTGGTCGCCGGACGGAAATTCGATCGCGTTCACCTCAGAAGTCTATCCTGAATGCAAAGACGATGCGTGCAATAAGAAACATGCCGACGAGCGCGCGCAAAGCAAAGTTAAGCCGCATGTCGCCGACCGTTTGCTGTTCCGTCATTGGAAAACCTGGAAAGACGGTACGCGCAGTCACGTCTTTGTCGTGTCGTCTCAGGGAGGGGAAGCGCGCGATCTGACGCCGGGAGATTACGACGCGCCGCCCTTCAGCCTCGGCGGGATGACCGATTATGCATTCTCGGCTGACTCGAAAGAACTGGCGTTCGCCAGCAATCACGACAAAGTGGAAGCCACCTCGACGAATAGCGATGTCTGGATCGTGCCGGTGCGCGGCGGCGTCGCAAAGAACATCACGGCGAACAATCACGGCTACGATGGATCGCCTCGGTTTTCTGTGGATGGCCGGTTCCTCGCCTATCGATCACAGGTGACCCCGGGATACGAAAGCGATCGATTCCGTTTGATGCTCTACGATCGCAAGACGGGACGAGCACAGTCGGTGACTGAGAGTCTGGATTCCTGGGTTGACGAGTACACCTTCAGTCCCGACAGCAAGACGATTTACTTGACGGCTGAAGATCGCGGCCGCAATCCAATCTATTCCGTTTCCGTGAACGGCGGCGCCGTCAAAAAGGTTCTCGCCGATGGCTTTAATGGCGAGATTTCCGTGACTCGCGACGGGCGATCGTTCGTTTTCTCACGCAGCAGCATGGCCAAGCCGAGCGAAATTTATCGCGCGAGCATCGATGGCACGGGCGCGACGGCGCTGACGACCACCAATGATGCGTTTATTTCTGCCTTCAAACTTCAGCCGGGTGAAGAAATGACCTGGACCGGCGGCGCGGGAGACAAAGTGGCTGGCTGGATCGTTAAGCCCGCGAACTTCAACCCGCGCCGAAAATATCCGCTGGTTGTTTTGATTCACGGCGGACCGCAAGGCGCGTGGAATGACAGCTGGGGCTATCGCTGGAATCCGCAGGTGTGGGCCAACAACGGATACGTGGCGTTCATGCCGAACCCGCGCGGCTCGACCGGTTACGGC
>DATNEI010000010.1:0-2160 GCA_035606795.1 Pyrinomonadaceae bacterium | reverse complement strand
CGAAGAAAGCCTGTTACGGCATGAGTCGCAACGTGAAGCCGCCGGATCCGTAGATAAGTTCTTAACGAACCTGCGGGGGAATGTGCGCGGCAAAATCAAACAGTACAACCGCATGTTGGGCGTGCTCTGGCACTGCTATTTGAGCCCTGACCACGCGACGCAATTGGAAGTAGCGGCGACATTAGGAGTTTCTGACTCTTTGGTCTCCGACTATCGGCGGCGCATTGAACAGGAATTGCGGGCGCTGGCGTTTGCGGAGGTTGAAGACGCGCGCATGTTCGAGCTGGCCCTGCGCGAACGCGTGCGTGTAATTGTCTCGATGGGCGAAGAAGAAGTGGTTGCTTAATCTGCGCCTGTTTGCACACAAAATCTATCCGAGAAGCGCAGGACGACTGCGCTTCTTTGGTTTTAAGACGACGCCGCAATGATTAGGTCCCAAACAAAAACGAGTTATGACTCAGTCGTTCCGACTCGCGCGCGACGGCCGAGTGAACCCGGGCAGAAGGGCAACCAGGTCGTAAATTTTCCGGGTCAGTCAGGCGCGGCAAAAGTAGACGCAGTTAAGCCGGCCCCCGGCCTGCAAAGCATTCCCTCAAAGAAATTGAAGAGTGGCCACAGCTTTTCATACATCGCACTGTTCGCGTTCACCTTGGTGCTCTACGCCCGTCCGAGCGAGTTCTATCCGTCTCCAGTCACGGCTTCAATCGCGCTGGTGATCGGCATCATGACGCTGGCCTTCTTCGTGCCGACTCAATTTGCGCTGGAAGGAAATCTCAGTGTCACGCTACCGGAAGTAAAACTAATCCTGCTGTTTGCTCTGCTCGCCGTCATCAATGTTCCCCTGGCGATGAGTCCGGCGGACGCGGCGCAAGTGTTCACTACCACGTTCATTCGCTGTGTCGCGATCTTCATTGTGATGGTCAACGTGGCCAGCACTCCGGCCAGATTGAAAGGGCTGCTGTTCCTGGGCGTCGCGGCCGCGATTTGGTTGGGCTTCGCGGCCATCAACGACTATCGCAGTGGCTTGCTGACGGTTGAAGGTTATCGGGCTGCCGGCAGAGGTACGGGGATTTTCGGCAACACGAACGACATGGCGCTGCACCTGGTGACCATGTTTCCGATTGTGGCCGCGGCGGTGTTTGGATCACGAAAGAAGCTAATCAAGATTGCCTCCGCTTTATGCGCGATTCTTCTGGTGGCCGCTATCGTACTTTCGTATTCGCGTGGCGCGTTCATCGGTCTGATTGTGATCCTCGTTTTCTTCGCGTTGAAACTCGGCAATCAGAATCGTGTGGGGATTGTATTGGGGTTAGTGATGGTCACGCTCGCCTTTCTCATGTTTGCTCCGGGCGGCTATGGCACGCGCTTGCTGTCGATCTTTGTGCCCAGCCTCGATCCGGTGCAATCGGCAGACGCGCGCCGCGGCGAACTTTTCCGCTCTTTGTACGTCGCCATTCGTCACCCGTTCTTTGGCATCGGCATGGGTAACTATGCGGGACAGATGTCTCTCAGAGGCCTGGTTACTCACAACTCGTACACGCAGGTCGCATCGGAAATGGGAGTGTTCGCGCTCGGATGTTACGTCGTGTTCATGGTTTCACCCCTGCGGAAGTTGGGCCAGATAGTTCGAGAAACAACCGCCGATCGACAAAAGTCACCGTTCTTTTATTTAGCGCTGGGCGTGGAAGGGGCGCTCATCGGCTATATGGTTTCGAGTTTCTTCCTCTCTGTTCCTTATGTCTGGTACGTCTACTACCTGGTCGGCTACGCCGTCTGCGTGCGCCGCATTTACGAAGCGGACACCGGCCGCCTGGTGGTAGTGCAGAACCGTAAGATACGAAAGAAGCGATCGCTGAGAACATCCCGAGCCCGAACTGCAGAGGCTTAAATCATGGACATCAAAGTCATCACGACCGTTCTTTTCTGGTTGAGCATTGCCGCGCTCGCTTACACGTACGTCGGCTATCCGGTGCTGGTGTTTCTCGTCGCCAGCCTACGACCGCGTCGCCAGTGCGCCGATACTTTCGAGCCCACAGTCAGCTTCATCATCACGGCTTACAACGAAGAGCGCGACATCGCCGCCAAACTCGAAAACACCCTCGCCCTCGATTATCCGAAAGACCGTTTGGAAGTAATCGTCGCCTCAGATTGTTCCGGCGA
>DATNEI010000002.1:0-18479 GCA_035606795.1 Pyrinomonadaceae bacterium | reverse complement strand
CAGCCAGGTTTACGGTGGCGGCGGAAATGCGAGCTCAACTTACACGAATGACTTTGTCGAGATCTTCAATCGCGGCACGACGACAATAGACTTTTCGGTTACGCCTTACTCGGTGCAGTACGCAGCGGCAACCAGCAATTTCTCAACGAATAAGACAGACATCGCTTCAGGCACATTGCTGCCCGGCCATTATTTCCTGATTCGGGAAGCATCCGGCGGAGCAAATGGCGTGGCATTGCCAACTCCAGATGTTTCCGGTGGGACAATCAACATGAGCGCCACAGCCGGCAAGGTAGCCTTGGTGTCAGGGACAACTAACCTGACCGGCACCGGCTGTCCGTTAGGAGGATTCGTAGTCGACTTCCTCGGCTACGGCGCCACCGCCAATTGTTCCGAAAGTGCACCGATCGCAGTCTCGGGAACGAACTCAAACGCGCGCAGCGTCATTCGGACGAATAGCTGCGTTGATACGAATAACAACTCCGCGGATTTTAGTAATCCGGCAACTGCGCCTGTGGCGCGAAACAGCGTGACGACGCCGACGCTTTGTCCGTGAGTCGCGACGGTTAGTGAATTCCACTGCCACGATTTGTGCGGCGCACATTTAGTAGCTTTGACTGATCAGCGCAAGGCGAACTGCCGCCTTTAGCAACGACGACTTACAAGTTTGACGTGAGGCGGCATCGAACCACGATTCAATAGACGCAGTTGCGGCGCTCGCGCAGAGTTTTTTGTGTGCTGCAATCAGGGAGATATTCTTTGAACTATTTTCGATCTCTTTCTACGATTTGCGAGACAACATCGGCGTTGAAATATCGGTTGCTAAACAGTTCAAGCACTGTTAGAGTACGCGCTCCAAAACCAGAACATGTAATTTCTCTGCAAACAATTTACCAGTCACTCTTGTCGTGAAGTGGAATGAAAGACGTCTCCCATAATTCACAAACGACGGCGCTCGAACTCACCACAGCTGCGTTCTTCGGTGACGCGCATATTTATCCTGCCAGCGTCGAACTATTCAGCCAGGGTGCACATCCCGGTGACCTTTATTTCGTTCATAGCGGCATCCTCAAGCTCGCGCGTCTGGAGAGAAACGGCCAGGAGATTCTCCTGGACTTGAGGTTTCCGGGATCGCTGGTCGGCTCAGCTGCGGCAATTAAAGAGAAGCCTCATCCTTTCGCGGCCGTAACGGTCACATCTTGTACGTTAACTAGATTGAGTTCGCGGAAATTTCTTTCGCTGCTCGCCACGGATATTAGCCTCGCTGCGCATGTGCGCGAGATTCTGAGTGACGAGGTTCTCGATCATGTAGAGCGAATCTCACAACTAACTTGCTTGTCCGCCAGGCAGCGACTAGAGCAACTCTTGTGGCGATTCTGTGAGCAACTTCCCCCCAGTCGTACTCACTCGCAATCTGAGACGACATCCAAGCTGCAACTACCGCTGAAGCAATACGAGATCGCCCATCTATTATCAATTACGCCAACGTACCTCTGTCGATTGCTTAATGCATTGGAGAAGGAAGATGTCATCAGTCGTACCAAAGGCTGGATCATGATCAGCAAACCATCCGAACTTTGGCACGCGACTTAGGATGAAATGACAGACGTTAACTCGAATAGGTTGATACCGGAATTAACTCAGTTAAATGACTGCGCCGTCCCGGTTTGTTAAAAGGGCGCGTCCGCGGTGGTGTGACATGAAGAACCAGGAGAATCGCGACGACATGGTGTGAATAAGGATGGCCGCCGTTTTGGTACCAATGACAGCAAGTGCTCATCTATTGGATCGTTGGATCCCCAAGCCATCTGCATGGGGCGTAAGCATTCTTGCCTGGCTGGTGGTTGGGTATTGGATCCCACCACGGCCACAGAGCAAGTTCACCCGTTGGTTAATTCTCATCGTGTCGCTGTCGCTGCTCATGTTTCTTTTGGCCACGCTGTTCCCGGACATGTTCTAACTAAATCAAACTTGGAGGTAGTCCCGATGACACGACGTAGAATTCTTTCTGGAGTTGCTGTTCTGGTGATCTCACTGTTTTGGATAATTGAAGCACCTGCGCAGAGTCTGGTTAAGGGCGCTCTGGCCGCTAAAACCAGCGAAGCTGTGAACCGTCAGGATCAGTTGCAAACAGCCAGGGTATCACTGGCGGCTGGTCGCACGGGTAGTCTCTCAGTGCGTGTCCGAACACGTCTGCGGACTCTGGTTGTGAAGGGCTGCGGTTGCACGCTCGCACCACAAGACGGCGACGACGCTTTTGGAAGTTGTTGGCAGCGGTGCCTCAACAGGTCAGGTATTAGCACCACGACCGTCATTGCTTGCGGCGGAGTCTGCGTCAGTGCCGGAACAGGAAACCCGGTTGCCCTCGGCCTATGTGCGGCCTGCCTGGGAACGGGAGAATGGATAGTCGCAGGCTGCGCCATGTACTGCGTGTGGACTCGAGGCGATAACCTCACCGACAAAGGCATGATTCTGACCAAGAATTTGTCAGATCGCCGGCGTACCCAAGCAAAATCCAAGATAAGAACGAGCGCCCCTCGAGTCTAGTTGAATCACCAACTTCGGGGCCCTGTGTCTGGTCCTCTCTTTGAAGAAAGGAGCTGTAATGTATTTCAAAACCACTGTTCTCTGGGTTTTGGTGCTCACGTCCATTTCTGCCCAAGCCCAAAGAGCGCCACAAGAGAAACGCGAAGTTATTGTTGCAGAACTCCAGGACATTATCACTGAGAGCGCCAAACTGGACGAAGCTCTGGCGACTGTGAATGTGCGAGCGCGCGCTGCCGCGCTCGCATTTTATTCGGACGTCGGACAGTCAGAGTCGATGTTCCGGGCCATCTGGCGCTTCGCAAATCAGATCGAAAACGACTCCGAAAAAGAGCAAGCCAAACTGCTGGTGCTGAAGTATCTGTTTCCGCAAAACCCAAGGCTTGCGCGCCAGTTTCTTAATGACCAGCCAGACACGGCTAATACATCGAAAGGGAGTAAGGCCGCACGTGAGTCTAAGTCGCGCTTGGATGCAAGACTCGCGTCGGACCTAATTGATGTAGATCCTTCAATGGCCGCCGCGGTGGTGGAACAGGCTTTGATCACAAATCCCAATCCGGGTGCGGTAAGCGCCCTGGTTCATCTCAGGGACAAGGACTCGTTTCTTTCGGATTATGTCGCGGCCAAAGTACTGGATGGGCTGCCCGGTCGACCTACGCTGACTTCATTGGCGACCCTTGAGTTGTTTGCCGCATACATGTTTCCGGGCCCCGGCGTCTCAATCTCTTTTGAGGCTGAATCGTCGCTCCAATCATTGCAATTCAGGTACCTCCTGACCGGTTCTGAAGTTTTGCGGAAGTCGCTCACCGAAACGAACGAAGCCTTAAAGAGTTTGCATTACACAGAGCTTGACCTCCAATTCCGTGCTGCCAATCAGGGTATGGTCGCGACAATCCTTGCCGCTTTGGCATCCCGCATCCAGCCAAGTCTTGCTCCTGAGCTGAATGCGATCGCCGTAAAACTATCTGCTGGAGTGCCACCTAACATTGCGCAAATGACCAAAATCGCGCTGGCGAGGATTAGCGGTAACCAGTTGGCCGCGGATAATCCGGAAGAAAGTTTCGCGCTCGCATTGTCGAGTGGCAACTTCGATAAGGCACGTGAGGCACTTGATAAGGTTACCGATGAAAAGAAGAAGGACATATACGGCCAACTGTTGATTAGGAATGAAGCTAAAGCATTCCTGGCGAAGTCCGACTTTATGTCGGCATTAACAAACATCCGCAACCTTACAGATACCACGATACGCCTCGCGATGTATCTTGAAGCACTCAAAGCTATAAGAACGAAAAAAGATCCCGAGATGATGAAGATACTAATCGATGAGGCACGCCTGTTGATTCCGCAAACCGATAGAAACGGACTACAGGTCCGTGCGCTCCTTTCTTTCGCAGCTGCATTGACTACTACCGACGCTAAAGCCGACGCCGCTGATTTGCTTGGAACCGCCGTTACGAGTATCAATGGCATGGAAAAGCGTAAGGGTGAAAGTGCAGGCCAGAGCATGTCTGAGGCGGCAATGGCTGAGTTGAACGATCCAGCCAGTCTGCTGGATTCCTCAGAGATGGAACAAGCCTTTGCTTCAGTGGGCTTACTCGACTTCGATCAAGGTTTAGCAGAGGCGAAAAGGATTGAAATTCGCTCGGTACGACTCGTCGCAAGATTAGAAGTGTTACAGGCGACCGCCAAGCGTATTCCAATCGAATCTAAACCGCGAACGCCTTCAAAAGTGTCTTCCATTCCGTGATGAAGGTTGTCAACGAAGGTTAATCTGAGCATCGCCAGCGGTGTTTTGGGAGTGTTGATATGCAGCAATGGGAGTACATGTGGATCTATGTAGACGATGCGATGGGCAAACAGGTCTATGTAGCCAACGGAGAGCGACTGCCGGCCCAAACGTATCAGCAGGCTTTGAACGAGGTCGGTAAAGACGGCTGGGAACTGGTCGCAATCATTCCACCGAAAACCCTCGCTTCTAAAATGGAGAGTTGGCCGCAGTTTTGCTTAAAGCGTCCGCTCGTGAAGTAGCAGCCAATTGTCGGTTTCTTTAGCGTCGGATTGTGCCGGTCAAAGGACTTGATGCGCTGGCGTAGAGCCGTCGTGTCATTCTTCCCGAGCTATAAGCAAGTCGACCCGCCTCGATCGCCAACTTCATAGCCTCAGCCATCTTCTCCGCGTCCTCTGCTTCGGCGATCGCTGTGTTCATCAGGACGGCATCCGCGCCTAACTCCATTGCAATGGTTGCGTCGCTCGCCGTGCCCACGCCGGCATCGACAATGATCGTCGCCTCCGGAAGTTGTTCGCGCATGATGCGGAGGTTCGTGGGGTTCTGCACGCCCAGACCCGAGCCGATAGGCGCTGCCAGCGGCATCACTGCGGGACAGCCGGCGTCGAGCAGTTTCTTCGCAACGATCAGATCGTCTGTGAAGTAAGGCAGCACGATGAAGCCTTCCTTGACGAGCGTGCGCGCGGCTTCAAGTGTCTGCTCGTTGTCGGGAAATAGAGTTGTCTGGTCGCCAATGACTTCCAGCTTGATCCATTCCGTCCCGAGAGCTTCACGCGCCAGTCGCGCAGTGCGCAAAGCCTCTTCGGCGCTATAACAGCCCGCTGTATTCGGGAGAATCTGCAACGCCGGATCGAGGTGATCGAGGAATGATTCGCTGCTGTGATCAAGCGGCACGCGCCGCACGGCGACTGTCACCATCTCCGCGCCGGAAGCGCGATGTGCCGCTTTCATTTCATCGAAACTGCGATACTTTCCGGTGCCGATGATCAGTCGTGAGTTGAATGCCTTGTTCGCAATCTTGAATTGATCCGTTCGGGCAATTGCTGGTGTGGACATGAATGAGAACTTCCTTCAGTAAACCTAATTTGACTCTACACCGCTTTGTGGCACAACCAAAGTTGCGCACCGTATTCCTGCCTTCTGTCTCCTGCCTGCTGCCTTCCGCCTCCTGCCTACTGCCTTCTGCCTCCTGCCTACCGCCTTCTGTCTCCTGCCTTCCGCCTCCTGCCTACTTGTCGTCCGCCTTCTGCCTTCTGCCTACTGTCCTTTGCCGCCACCGACAAAGTGAACGATCTCGACTCGGTCGCCGTCATGCACCTCCGTCCGCTCCCAGTCATCGCGGCGGACGATTTGCCGGTTAACCTCCACCGCGATCCGCTGTGGCGCAAGCGAGAGCTGCGCGATCAATTCGCTCAGACGCACCGACGTCACTGCCAATTCGCGCTGCTCACCGTTGATTTGAACTTGCACGATCTCGAGGTTCAGGCAGGATGAATTACGCGACGCAGCTCCGCAACTTCTCCGTCACTTTCAGCCCGAATGAAAATTGCGCCGCGGCCGGTCTTGAAAGTCGGCAGGGTTACCGAAATCGACGCGTGGCCATAACTGTCTGTCATTGAATATGTCGAAGAAGGCTGAAAGGTGCTGCCCAGCACTTTGACGGTGATATTGGCTTTGCCGGCCGGACGCGCGTCGCCTTCGTCGTGTTTGGCTACTTCGATTCTCAAGGTAATTGATTCGCCCGCGCGCATCTGCTTCTCATCGAGCAATGTTAACGTGAGCGCTTCCCCGACATCGTCACTCGTGGAAAATCGCTCGCCGGCCGTCTGTAGCGGCTGGGTCGGAGCCATTCCCTCTGGATCTGCCTTGTCCTCGGCGTCGTCGACAGGCGCGGCGTCGGCCGCCGTGGCAGTCTCCAGCGCACCTGTGGGCCGTTCGCCCATGCGCTTGAGATCCTCAATGCGTCCCGCGTTTATCGCAGCACAGATTAACTTGTGTTGCCGTTGCAGCCTCTCGACCAGCATTGCTTGATCAAAGCCACCTGCGATCAAGTCATCGTAAGGCGAGCGTTTGCTCGCGAGGATGGCTCCGCCTGAATAAACCAGCGAAAGAATTATCGGCGTTTGCAAACCCTTGTCCTCGGTCTGCACGTGATAGACGATGCCTCCGTATTCGACGTCCGTGTTGTAGCCCGTGATCACTTATTCGTTTCCGTTTCCCGCGCGCGCTCGATGCGACACGCAATTTCCATCAATTCGCGACGTTAGCACAGCGATTTTTACGCGGTCAATCAGTTAGATTTGCGGCTCGCCTTGCGCAGATCGTTCCCTTGACACCCCCTAGTCACGGCATTACGATTGGAGCTTGTACAATCATTCTCAAGCGGTGAGCCGCAAAGCGGTGAGAGCAAAGGGCAAAGCGTCAGACCGTCGCACCAATCTTTGCTCTTAGCTCTTTGTACTTAACCAGGTTCTGATGAGCTTTAACCTAAGCGATTACTTACCGATTCTCTTGATGTTCATTGTGGCCGCCGGCTTCGCCGTGACGATGGTGGTGCTGTCGCAGTTCGTCGGCCAACGCAAGCACACGCGCACAAAGCTGATGCCGTACGAATGCGGAAAAGATCCGGTAGGGTCTGCACGTGAGAGGTTCTCCGTAAAGTTCTACCTGATCGCGATGATTTTCATTCTGTTCGATATTGAAGTCATCTTTCTGATTCCGTGGGCTGTCGTTTTCAAGACACTTTCGTCGCCGCAATACGGCATGAAGAACCTAATCTTTTTCGAGATGATTTTCTTTATTGCGCTGCTCGCGGCGGGTTTGATTTACGTTATTAAGAAGGGCGCCCTCGACTGGAGCGAACGCGCGCGCCGCGAAGCCGAGGCTGAAGCGCGTTTGCTGGACATGAAAGTTTCAGGTTCCCAGTTTCAAGTTTCAAGTTCGTCCAAAGCAGCTTAACTTGAAACTTGAGACTGAAACTTGAAACTCGAAACTAAATCATGGGACTGGAAAATGTCATTGCTGAAGCGCTCCCGGAAGTCCTGACCACCCGTCTGGACTCGCTCATCAACTGGGCGCGCAAGTCTTCGCTGTGGCCGGCCACGTTCGGGCTCGCCTGCTGCGCGATCGAGATGATGAACGTCACCAGTTCGCGCAACGACCTGGCACGATTTGGCGCCGAAGTGTTTCGCGCTTCGCCGCGCCAGGCTGACGTGATGATTGTTTCGGGCCGCGTTTCGCGAAAGATGGCTCCCGTCCTGCGGCGTATCTACGATCAGATGCCGGAGCCGAAGTGGGTTATCTCAATGGGCGCATGCGCCACGTCGGGTGGTGTCTTCGACAACTATGCGATCGTCCAGGGCGTCGACAAAGTGGTGCCGGTGGACGTCTACATCCCCGGTTGTCCGCCGCGGCCTGAGATGCTGATTCACGCGGTGATGATGTTGCAGGAAAAAGTGATGAAAGAATCGATTCGCGATCGGAAAGACTCTCCGGACGAAGAAGCTCGCGAAGCGATCACGCCGGGCACTTTGCCGGTAACTGATGGTTCAACGCTGCGCGATCCTGATAAGACTCAGCCTCAGCCATACACCATCGCGTCAACGCATGAGAAGCGTCGTTCGTTCTAGTCTCGCAAAACAATGTCGGAAACTCAGCAGCCCGAGATCAGCAATACCCAAGGTTCACAAACAGTTGCTTCGCCGGCGCCGTCGCAGATCGCGGCGGCGTTGCAGCGTGAGCACCCCGAGTGGGTCAGCGAACTCAACAGCGCGCTCGGCGAAACTACCGTCATCATTGTGCGAGAACATCTGGTTGCTGTCTGCCAAGCCCTCAAGACTACATCGGGTTACGAATTCAATTTCCTGGCAGACGTTTGCGGTTTTGATCGAGGCCCGGAAGAAGAGCCGCGGTTTGAAGTGAACTATCACCTTTTCTCGACGACCAAACATCATCGCCTGCGATTAAAAGTTTTGTTGCACGAAGAAGACGCGCGCGTACCCACGGTGACGACGGTATGGCGCACAGCCAACTGGCACGAGCGCGAGACTTACGATTTGTTTGGGGTGATTTTTGAAGGTCATCCGGATTTGCGGCGCATTCTTCTCCCTGATGATTGGCAGGGACACGCCCTGCGAAAGGATTTTCCTTTGCGAGGTTATGAACCGTACAGCCTGACGTAGTCCAAAGTCTCACGTCCAAAGTCCAAAGTCGCGACCCGGCTGCGGACCTTGGACGTTAGACATTGGACATTGGACCCTGATGAGCACAGCAGTCGCAAACATTCCGCCGCAATTCGAGGTAGTCGATCGCCCGCTCGACACACAGATGACGATCTCGATGGGGCCGCAGCATCCGTCCACACACGGAGTGTTGCGTCTCGAACTGGTGCTCGACGGCGAGATGGTCGTGAAGGCGACGCCGGACATCGGCTATCTCCACACCGGCATGGAGAAGCTCTTCGAGTATCGCAAGTACCAGCAAGGCATCGTCATCACGGACCGGATGGATTATTTGAATCCACTCGGCAACAACCTTGCCTACGTGATGGCGGTGGAAAAGCTGCTCCAGATCGAAATCCCGGAACGCGCGCAAGTGATTCGCGTGATGATGTGCGAACTACAGCGGATCGCCTCGCACCTGGTATGGCTCGGCACGCACGCGCTCGACCTCGGGGCGATGACGGTCTTCTTTTACACCTTCCGCGAACGCGAGAAGATCATGAACTTGATTGAGGCGGCTTCCGGAGGCCGCCTGACGCCGTCGTACTTTCGGGTCGGCGGTTTGATGATGGACTTACCGGCCGGCTTCGAGCGTCGCGTGCAGCAATTCGAGAATGAGTTTCCCAAAGCGCTCGACGAATTCAATACGCTGGTGACCGGCAATCGCATTTTTCAAAAGCGCACGCAGGGCGTGGGCTACATTTCCGCAGAAGACGCGATCGATTGGGGATTGTCAGGCCCAATTCTGCGTGGCAGCGGTGTGCCGTTGGATATTCGTCGCGCCAATCCTTACAGCGGTTACGAAAATTATGATTTCGACATTCCGGTCGAGCATGATGGCGACGTGTGGGCCCGCTACATGGTGCGCATGCGCGAAATGCGCGAGTCACACAAGATCGTGCAGCAGGCGGTGTCGCGTCTCAAACCGGGGCCGGTGAAAGCCGATGCGCCCAAGGTTGTGCTGCCCGATCGCGAGGCGATGAAGCGGCACATGGACGCGTTGATTCATCACTTCCTGCTCGTGGCAGAGGGCGTCGATGTGCCGCCCGGCGAAGTTTATCAACCCATCGAAGCTTCTAAGGGTGAACTCGGCGTGTACATTAAATCAACCGGCGGTCCCAAGCCTGCCCGCGTGCATTTCCGCGGGCCTAGTTTCGTGAACCTTTCGGCGCTGCCGGACATGTCGCGCGGCTGCATGGTCGCAGACATCGTGGCGATTATCGGATCGCTGGATATTGTTTTGGGAGAGATTGATCGATGAACGATTTGTGATTTTGGATTTGTGATTTTCGATCGCGTCTCTTTCAATCGCAAATCAAAAATCAGAAATCGAAAATATGTCGACAGACTTCACTCAGATTCAGCCACTCTATCAACCGGTGAACATGCCCGGTGAAGTGGCGGTTTTCTCTCCGGAAGTTGAAGCCGAAATCGATCGGCATCTGGCGAAGTATCCGTCGCAGCGTTCGGCGATTTTGCCGCTGATGTTCATCGTGCAGCGCGAGCGGGGTTACCTCGATCCACCGGGTGTGTCGTATCTCGCGAATCGGCTCAGTCTGCGCATCACGGACATTTGGGAAGTCGCCACGTTTTACTCGATGCTGCAAACGAAGCCGATCGGCAAATATCACATTCAAGTTTGCAAGACGCTGTCATGCAAAATCATGGGTGAAGGCCGGATTACCGAACACGTTAGTAAGAAGTTGGGAATCAAGCCCGGCGAAACTACCCCCGACGGAAAGTTTTCTTTGTCGCTCGTCGAATGTCTCGGTTCATGCGGCACCGCCCCAATGTTTCAGATTAATTTTGACTATCATGAGAATCTGACGACGGAAAAAGTCGATCAGATTTTGGATTCGTTGCCTTGAAGAATTGATTCATTTGTTCATTTATTCATTGAGTCAATGATCCAATGAATCAATCGAGCAATTACTATCATGTTCATCGGCGCCATCGGATGTGAGCCCCTTCAGCTGCGACGAGTTCATCTCGAGCACTCGCGTTCGCTCGACGTGTATCGCCGAAATGGCGGGTACGAAGCGATCAAGAAAGTTCTCGATTCGATGTCGCCTGACGACGTCATCAACGAAGTGAAGAAGTCGTCGCTGCGCGGGCGAGGCGGCGCCGGCTTTCCGACGGGCATGAAATGGAGCTTCGTCCCGAAGGATTCGCCGAAGCCCAAGTACGTCGTCTGCAACGCCGACGAATCTGAGCCGGGCACTTTCAAGGATCGCTACCTCATGGAGCGCGACCCGCACATGCTCATCGAAGGCATGCTGATCGCGGCGTACGCATTGGGAGCGCGCACTAACTACATCTACACGCGCGGCGAGTACAAGTATTTGATCGAAATCATGGACGTCGCGCTGGACGAAGCGCGCGCGGCGGGACTGCTGGGCGAAAAGATACTCGGATCGAATTTCGCTTGCGACATCTACACGCACAGCGGGGCGGGCGCTTACATCTGCGGTGAAGAGACTGCATTGCTCAGTTCGCTGGAAGGCTTTCGCGGACATCCGCGGATGAAGCCTCCCTTCCCTGCGATCTCGGGCTTGTACGCTTGCCCAACTGTCGTTAACAACGTCGAGACGCTGACGGCGGTACCTGACATCATCAAGATGGGCGGCGAGGCTTATCAAAAACTCGGAACGGAAAAAAGTGGCGGCACAAAGCTTTGGTCGGTATCCGGTCATGTGAATCAGCCCGGCGTCTACGAATTGCCGATGGGCTATGACGACATGGAGAAGTTTATCTTCGAAGATTGCAGCGGCATCTCGAATGGCAAGCAGTTGAAGGCCGTCATTCCCGGCGGCTCATCCGTGTACATCATGCGCGCCGATCAAATTATCGGAAAAGACGTGCGCATGGACTACGAAGGTCTGGTCGCCGGCGGTTCGATGGTGGGTTCAGGCGGTTTCATCGTGATGGATGAAACGGTCGATGTCTTCGAATCGACGAAGAATCTGACCGAGTTTTACAAGCACGAGTCGTGCGGCTGGTGCACACCGTGTCGCGAAGGCACGGATTGGCTGGTGAAGATTTTCAAACGGATTGAAGCAGGCGACGGTCGCGAAGGTGACGTTCAACTGTTTCTTGATCTCTGCGACAACATTGAAGGCAAGTCGTTTTGTCCCCTCGGCGATGCGGCGGCGTGGCCAATTCAGTCGGCCATCAAGAGATTCCCGGAAGATTTTCAGAAGCGAATGAAGAATTGATTCATTTGTTCATTGATTCACTGAGTCAATGATTCAATGAGCCGATGGATCAATCAGACTTAATCAAAGTAACGATCAACGGCCAGGACTTTCAGGTCGCGAAAGGCGCGCGCCTGATCGACGTGTGTCGCGAAAAACAGTTCGACATTCCCTCGTTCTGCTATTACGCCGATCTGGCTTTGCAGGCGTCGTGCCGGATGTGCCTGGTGCGCATTGAGAAAATGCCCAAGCTGCAGACGTCCTGCACCATCATTTGCACTGATGGCATGGTCGTCACCACCCAGAGCGAAGAGATTCAAAAAGCGCAGCGCTCAATGCTGGAGTTTCTGCTGGCGAATCACCCACTCGATTGCCCCGTGTGCGATCGCGGCGGCGAGTGCGAGTTGCAGGAACAGACCTTCGATTGGGGGAACCTGGAAGAGCGGTTCACCGAAAAGAAAAACTACCATCCGGAAAAGTTTCTTTCGCCGATGGTCGCTAACGATCCGCAGCGCTGCATCCTTTGCAAACGCTGCACCCGCGTGTGCGACGAATGGATGGGCGAACAGGCAATTGAAGCCGGCAATCGCGGCGCGAACACAGTCATCGGCACGTACGGCGGGTGGCTGAATTGTTCGCAGTGCGGCAACTGCATAGAGGTTTGTCCGACTGGAACACTGCTCGACGGAACTTATCGCCACCAGCATCGGCCGTGGGAACTCACTCAGACGGTTTCAACTTGTACGTATTGCTCGGACGGATGCCAGCTTTCGCTCGGCTCGCGCGGCAGCGAAGTGGTTCGCATTGTCGCGCGCGATCGTTACGTCAACGGATTGAACGGCGAGTTCCTGTGCGTCAAAGGTCGCTTTGGCCATCCGTTTATCAATCATCCCGACCGCATTCGCACCCCGCTGATTCGCTACCAGAAAGGTGGCAAATTGATCCCGGCCACGTGGGACGAGGCCCTTCGTTTCACGGCGCAGCGGTTGAGCCAAATCAAACAAGCGCATGGTGCGAATTCGATTGGCGTGCTGGGCAGTCCGCGGCTGACGAACGAAGCGCTCTACTCGCTGCGCCAGCTGGCGACTGGCGCAATTGGTACTGATAACTACGCAGTTGCCGATCGATTTTCACTCAAGCCTTTCTTCGCGAATCTCAGTGGTCCGCTGGCCACACATCGGGACATTCGCTATGCGAAAACCATTGTACTGATTGGCGGAGAGCCGGAAGAACTTCAGCCGTTGACAGGTAAACAGATTCGCCAGGCGGTCCGCAACGGCAACGCTAATCTGATCATCATCAACAGCGTGCGCATTCGTCTGTGCGAACAGGCGACTCAATTTATTCATATCAGGCCCGGCAGCGAAGACGCCGCCGTGCTCGCTTTTGCCACCGGCGACAACGACGAACTGTCAGCGAAGAAGATGGGCATTGACGTGAGCGAAATCGCCAGGGCGCGCGACACGATCAATCAAACGCAGGGCGATCTCGTTATCATGTTTGGCGGCGAAGTGAGCGCGGCGAGCCAAATGTTGATTGCTCAATCTCCGCTTGGTTTTGCTGAGGGCGGACCGCGAACACTTCTGCACCCACTGCCGCTCTACAACAACAGCGTCGGCGCGCACGATATGCTGCGCGACGGCAAAGATGCCGCGGCGTTGCTTCAGGATGAATCAGTTCGCGCGTTGATCCTCGCGGGCAAACCGCTGCTGCCGGCTGGTAGCAATGGGGCAGAGCCTGAGGTAAACCGCGAATTCGTCGTGCTGTGGGAACTATTTCTCTCAGCTGTTAGCGAATTCGAACGGCAGGTCGATGTCGTGCTGCCGGCTGCATCTTTCGCCGAAGTCGATGGCACATTCACCAACAACGACGGTTTCGTCCAGCGCGTGCGTAAAGCAATCGAGCCGGTGCACCAATCGAAGCCCGACTGGCTGATTGCAGGGCAACTCGCAAATGCTCTCGGGACTGATGCCGCGCTGGAAGCGTCGCCCAGCGCCATCTTTCGTGAAATCGGCGAGCGCGTGCCGGGCTATTCCGGTTTGCGCTATCCCCTTTTGAAAGACGAAAGCAATCCGGTTCAGGTAAAGCACGAAACTGTTTCGCGGCGCGATCTATCCAATGAATTAGCGGCGCTGCGCAACGCGGTTGAAGCCATGGACGAGACCGCGAACAAGGAACAGTTGACCCCGGGCGTGGGGCACGAACTGTTCAAGCTGGGCACACTGATGGAAAAAACGCCCCAGATTCATTTGCTCTCTGCGGGAAATCCTAAGCCGGACAACATTCTGGTTTCGCCGCTGTATCAGATTTCGATTGATGCGAATTTGAAGCGAGAGGCTGCCGCTTAAAGAGCAGTACTTGGTGCTTAGTGCTTTGTACTTGGATGTCTGAGCAAACTTGATTTCTTAGCGTCAAGCAACGAAAGAAGTCAAAGTACCAAGCACAAAGATCAAAGCACGCTTTTTTTTGGAATGGACGAGCTGAAACATCTTGGCCTTTTGATGCTCGGTATTCTCGTCGCCTTTACCGTGGTGATGACGTTGGTGGCGTACACGGTGCTGGCTGAGCGGCGGGTGCTGGGATTCATCCAGGGCCGGCTGGGCCCAAATCGCGTGGGGCCAGGAGGGTTTCTGCAACCGCTCGCAGACCTGCTCAAATTTATCTTCAAAGAAGACATCGTTCCCGACAAATCAACGCGCTTCGTATATTTCCTCGCGCCCATTATCGCCACTGTCGCCGCGCTGATGACGATGGTCGTCTATCCGTTCGGACCAGACGTCAATTTGCCTCTGCTCGGCACAGTGCGCATGGTCATCACGAGATTCGATGTCGCGTTGCTGTACGTGTTGGGAGTCACCTCAGTCGGCGTTTACGGCATCGCGCTCGCCGGATGGTCTTCGAACAACAAGTACAGTTTGATGGGCGGCCTGCGTTCGGCGGCGCAGATGATTTCATACGAGTTGGCGCTGGGCCTCGGCTTGATTGGCGTGGTGCTGCAATCGGGCACGCTCGATCTGCAGAGCATTGTCGAACAGCAAGCGGGTCATCTGGGCATCAGCGGGTGGAACTTGATCTGGGTGCAGCCGCTGGGCTTCATCATCTACCTAATTGCCGCAATCGCGGAAACGAATCGAGTTCCCTTCGATCTTCCGGAAGCGGAAACTGAACTCGTCGCCGGCTTTCACACGGAATACAGCGCGATGAAGTTCGCGCTCTTCTTTCTCGCCGAGTACGTCAACATGTTCACGGTGTCGATGCTGGCGACAACGCTGTTCCTGGGCGGTTGGAACGGACCGTTCGTACATAAGTTGCCGTGGCTGGGCGTGTTCTATTTTCTCGGCAAAGTGGTCTTGTTTCTGTTTTTGTATATCTGGCTGCGTGGCACTTTGCCGCGTTTTCGTTTTGATCAGTTGATGACGTTCGGCTGGAAGTATCTGGTGCCGGCGGCCATGGTGAATATCGTGCTGACGGCGACGCTGCAATGGCTGGGCGCGTTCGATTATCTGGCCGGTTTTTTGAAGACACAGACGGGTTGGGGAGGCTGAAGACTCTCTCATGCTTGGTCTCTTTTTCATTTTGTTTGCCGGATTGGCGGTTGGCTGCGCCATCTCGCTAGTGGTGCAGCGCAATCCGCTTTACAGCGCGATCTCGCTCATCGGCGTGTTCATCGCGCTCGCCTGTTTGTATGTGACGCTGGCGGCGCCGTTCATTGCAGCGGTGCAGGTGATCGTCTACGCCGGAGCGATCATGGTGCTCGTGGTGTTCGTGATCATGCTGCTGAATGTCGAAGAAGAGGAACGTCGGCCGCTGCGTCTGCGTTCGCTGATTCCGATTGCGCTAATGCTGGCCTCCGTACTGTTCGCCGAAGCGGTCTTCATCATCTACTTTGTGCAGGCGAACCCGGCGACACCGACCCGAAATGTTTCCGACGTTGGTCTGACCTCTTCAATCGGCGGCGGTCTATTCACCACCTATCTACTGCCGTTCGAAGTAACTTCGATTCTTTTATTGATGGCCATTGTGGGGGCCATAACTCTTGCGCGCACCGGCGGCCTTTTGTCGCCGCGCGCGGCAGTCGTGCCCGGCGATGTAGTACTCGCAAAGGAGATGCTTGATCGAGAGAAGTACATAGATGTGCTGACGCCGGTGTCGGCGCATACAACGAAAGAAGCAAAGGATTTGTTGGGTATCGAGGACGAAGGCCAAAGCCCAAAGACCTAAATACGTTTTTATGACCCCACAGCTTTCATGGTATTTGGCGCTTTCAGCGGTGCTGTTCACGATCGGCGTGGTCGGCGTGATTACCAAGCGCAACGTGATCTCGATGTTCATGTGCATCGAGCTGATGCTGAATGCGGTGAACCTGACCTTCGTGGCGTTTTCGAGTTTCTTTCGCGACCTGTCAGGTCAATTGTTTGTCTTTATCGTAATGACCGTGGCGGCGGCCGAAGCCGCAGTGGGCTTAGGAATCATCATCGCCGTCTTCCGCAATCGCGAGTCGTTGGATGTTGATGATGCCAGCAGTCTGAAGCTTTGAGCAGTAGCGGCTTCGCCGCCTGATGTGCGGTAAGGCTCTGCCTTACCGGCAAGCTGGGCAATTAGTTTCCCTCCTCGGGCTTCGAGGCTGAGCCTCGAAGCCCGAGAAAAGCAGAGTTTCATCAGTGCCGGAAGGCCGGAGGCCTTCCGCACATCGGGCGGCGAAGCCGCCGTAAGATACGTGCAAGAAAGTAACCTTCTAAGTCTAATCATCTTCGCTCCGCTCGCGGGCGCGGCCATCAATTGGCTCGTCGGCCGCCGTCTGCGTAACGAACGATTCATCGGCATCGTCGCCTGCGCGTCTGTCGGACTCTCTACAATCGTTGCGTTCTACCTGGCATTCAACTCAAACGGCGCGCTCCGATCGACGCAGCCGATCATGGATCACCTGTGGACATGGATTCAGGTCGGGAAATTCCGTGCCGATTTCGGGTTGGTGATGGATCGCCTGAGCGGCATCTACGTACTCTTCATCACCTTCGTAGGGTTCCTGATTCACGTGTTCGCCACGGGCTACATGAAAGGCGACCGGGGATATTACCGTTTCTTCGCTTATCTCAACCTCTTCATGTTTGCCATGCTGACACTCGTGCTGGCGGACAATTTCCTCTTGATGTTCGTCGGCTGGGAGGGCGTGGGTCTCTGCTCTTATCTGCTCATCGGTTTCTATCTCGACAAAGATGAAGCTGCCCCAGCCGCGAAGAAAGCTTTCATAGCGAACCGGGTCGGTGATTGGGGATTTGTTCTGGGATTGATACTTCTCTTCTCCCTGACCGGCTCGATCAGTTTCTACGACACGGGCTTGGATGCACCCAGTGCGCTTAGGGCGATCGCGAGTATGCCCATCGAAAGTTTTTCCTGGCATGCGATATTTGCCGGCGGCATCACTTCCGTGGCTGTACTTCTATTCATCGGCGCCACAGGTAAGAGCGCGCAGATTCCGTTGTTCGTCTGGCTGCCTGACGCCATGGCCGGCCCGACGCCGGTGTCAGCTCTGATTCACGCGGCGACTATGGTCACGGCGGGCGTGTACATGGTGGTGCGCTGTAATGCGATTTTCACTCATGCGCCGACGGCGATGTTCATCGTCGCGGTGATTGGCGCGGCCACAGCGTTATTCGCGGCCACGATCGGAATTGCCCAGAACGATATCAAGAAGGTGCTCGCCTACTCGACGATTTCACAACTTGGCTACATGTTTCTCGCGTGCGGCGTCGGCGCGTTTGTCGCGGCGATCTTTCACGTGATGACGCACGCCTTTTTCAAAGCGCAACTGTTCCTCGGATCCGGCTCAGTCATCCACGGCATGCACCACGAGCAGGACATGCGCCGCATGGGCGGTTTGCGCAAGTACATGCCGATCACCTGGCTGACGATGTGTGCCGGCTGGCTGGCGATTTGCGGCGTCCCCATCTTCGCCGGCTTCTTTTCGAAAGACGAAATTCTGTGGAAGACGTGGAGCGCGAGTTCCTTTCTGCCCGCCGGACTCAACAAAGCACTCTGGTTCGTCGGCGCCGTTACTGCTCTGCTGACAGCGGTCTACATGACGCGCTTGATGGTGATGACCTTCTGGAGCAAGGAGCGCTTCGGACCCGGTCATGATGACGCTCCGCATCATCAAGCGGACCACAATGCGCACAGTCCGGAAGCCACTGCCGCGCACGATGTGCACACGCCTCATGAATCGCCCTTGTCGATGACGATTCCGCTCATCGTCCTTGCCATTCTCTCGACGATCGGTGGATTGGTTGGGGTTCCGTATGCGCTGAGTTCGCTCGCCGGCGGCCATCCCGAAAATTACTTTGAGCGAACGCTCGAGCCGATCGTTAGCCACGGCGGTGAACCGACCAGCTCTGGCGAAGCAACATCAGTAGTCCATTGGCAGTCGCCACCACCACAGGAGATTGACGGCAAACCCGCATTTGGTCCTGCGCCTGAAGCGTCGGGTGCGGAACATGCCGCCGGCGCAACGGAATTGAATGAAGAGCGGATCTTCACGTTGATTTCGGTGGTAATCGCACTCGCCGGCATCGGCATCGGCTGGATCATGTTTCAGCGGCAGCCGTTGCGGCAGATGCCTCGCTTGCTCGAAAACAAGTACTACGTCGACGAAGCCTATGACGCGGCGATTATCAATCCGATTCACGTCACGTCACGTGAAGGGCTTTGGAAAATTTTTGATGTCGGTGTGATCGATGG
>DATNEI010000222.1:0-18051 GCA_035606795.1 Pyrinomonadaceae bacterium | reverse complement strand
ATTCTCAACCAGGCCTGAGGTGGTGATGGTGCTGGTGAAATTTGCCAGGCCGGAAGTAGCCGTCAGAGTGGCGCCCATGGTGTCGGTCTGTTCCGCGATGTCTTTGCTCTTGCGCGTCGTCGTTCCTTCGCGTAACAGCGCGGCAGTGAAACTCGACAGCCCATGATAGTCCGCCGGATCGGACAAACCGCCGCTCAGCACCACCATCTGCATCGTGAAAGTTGGGACGCGATGATTTTCGAGGACGATTACGCGCAAGCCGTTCGATAACGTGGCTTCCTGTCCTTTCGGAAGATTCACTTTCAGAATCTCTTTACTGACAGGGGCGCGACCTTTGATGTCCGCGCCTTTGATTGATTGACCTTGCTGTGGAGGCGCGCCCGTGCGGGGTTGGGCCGTGGTCACGGACAAGCTAAGAATTGCGACCGCAAGAGCGGCGAGAAATGTTTTAATTGGGATTTTCATGATCAGCTTCTTCCTTCCTCACTGCCCGCTCACAGTTGTTACGGTCTTAGGTTTCGGAGTCGTCACAACCACCGTGCGGTTCGTCGTCACCAGGTACTTATTGGCGACACGTTGCACGTCCTCTTTCGTCACCGCGTTGACTTTGTCAAGCCGCGTGTTGATGAGGTTCGGATCGTTGTAATACACAGTCCACACGCTGATGTTTAGCGCGCGCGATAACGAGCTTTGCATGCTATTGATAAGGTTACGACGCGTGGTGTTCTTCGCTTTCTGCAATTCCCAATCCGCGATCCCGTCTTTTTTCAAGCGTTCGATTTCGGCGTAGATCGCAGCCTCAACGTCGGCACTTTTGACACCCGATCGGACCGTTGCCGATGTGTAAAGCGCACCCACGCCGCGCTTCTCGTCCATAAAGCCGCCGACGTTCTGCACCAGTTGCTTATCTCTAACGAGCGCCTGGTAAAGACGAGAACTCTGACCGCTCTGCAAAGCGGCCGAGAGAACTTGCAAGGCATAAAAATCGGGTGTGTTTCCCGGTACCGCCTTGAAAGCGATATCAACCTGGGCCAGACGCGCAAGTTGATCGTCAACGCTGGCTCGGCGTTCGGCCTTTTGCTCAGGCTCAGTCATATCGACTGGCGGAGGATCGGGCTGCCGCGGAATGTTTTCGAAGTACTGCTTGATTTTCTTAAGGGCGTCAGCGGTCTTGAAGTCACCCACGACTGCGAGCACTGCGTTGTTCGGCGCATAGTAAGTCTTGAAGAAAGCTGCCACGTCTTCAACGCTGGCAGCGTTGAGATCATCCATCGATCCGATCACCGTGTGCTTGTAAGCGAAGTTGTCGTAGATCAACCCTTGCTGAACTTCACCGCTTTGGCCGTACGGTTGATTGTCCACGCCCAGGCGTCGCTCTTCCTGCACCGCGTTACGTTGGTTGTCCAGATTCGCCTTGTTGATTACCAGGCTGCGCATTTTGTCGGCTTCAATAAACAACGACAGATCGAGTTGGTTCGATGGCAATATGTCGAAGTACGTGGTGCGATCCTCATTCGTCGTACCATTCATGCTGCCGCCGTTATTGAAGATCAGATAATACTGCTCGCCGGTGCCCACGTTTTCGGAACCCTTGAACATCATGTGCTCGAACAAGTGCGCAAAACCGGTGCGACCGGGTCGTTCGTTGCGCGAGCCGACGTTGTAGGTGACATCCACGGCTATCACTGGCGCGTTATGATCCTCCACCGTGATTACGCGCAAGCCGTTCGCGAGGCGGGTCTCTTTCCATTCGACGTGGGGATTTCGCGCGGCTTGTCCGAGCGCGATACCCGAAAGCGCGAAAAAGATTATCGCGATAAATAACTTACGATGCAGTCTCATGCAATAAAACTCCTGTAGAAGATTCCGAGAGCGATTCGTTTGATTGTTTACATCCGAGGACGACTCGGTGGCGCCCTTGGTTGGTTGGCTGGAAAGCCGGAACGTTGAATTTATGCGGCAGCGGCACGACTGTCAAGCCGCCTAAAAATCGATTGGTCGAGAGCGTGTTCGACTCAGCAGATTGGCGCCCGGGCCTGGTAATCTCGCGGCAACCGCACCGCCGTTGCGGCCATCCAAGACCGTGCCGCATGGTGCTCCGGAGGGTTTTGCAGGGGTCAGCTTTTGACGCGGCCGGCTGAACCATCTTGGATCTAACGCCGCGATTGCCTCAGAAGCTGGCTGTTAACCGTTACGTGCAACTATAATGTTCGCTCTTCAGAAAAGTCGTATGTTCAAATCAAGACTCTCCTTCAGTCTGGCCGCTTTTGTGCTTCTGCTTTCCGCGGGATCGGCCGGCGCCCAACAGCCCGCTGCGGCGGGATCCCGCTACGACATCACAAACTACCGCATCGAAGTCCAGTTGCAGCCGGATGATCACACATTGCGCGCGGGTGCGGACGTTACGTTCACGCCGCTGGAAGCGACGCGTTCTGTGGTTTTCGAGCTGAACGGCTCACTCCACGTCAACGCGGTCGAAAAGGACGGGCACGTTCTGACGGGCGTGGTCCAGGATCCGGTGGGCTCCGGGGCGCTGGGACCGAATGTGCGTATCGACCTGGGGCAGGTCGTCCCCGCGGGAACGCCGACAACCATTCGCATTCGCTGGAATGGCGCTTTGATTTCGCCGGAGGGTGGTCCGCTCGCGAGCAAACGACTCGCCTATGTAGGCACCGAAGGCTCTTATCTGATGTACGCCGCGCGTTGGTTTCCTTTCCATGATTACGCGGCCGACCGCGCGACTTCCGACATCACCGTGATTGTGCCGACTGGGGTGCAGGTGGGTGGCAACAGCGACGAGCCCGTCAATCCGCAAGTGGACAAGACCGGCACCACGCGATTCCGTTTTGTCACCAAGACGCCGCAGCTAATCGGTAATTTCATTGCCGGCCAGTACATCACAAAGTCGCTGCGGGTCGGCCGTTACGAAATGCAGTTCTTCGTGAAGCCGGGTAATGAAAACAAGATTGCGCCCTATGGCGAGTTGATGGGTAAAGCGCTCGAGTTCTACACGAGTCAGTATGGCGCGCCTTCCTTCGGAACGCGCATGATCATCGCGCAGACTGATGACGAAGCCTTCGAAGCCTATTCCGGTCCCGGTATTCTGTTTCTTGCTTCCAAATTCTTTGAAGGCCGGTCGACGCCCGAGGATCGTCTGCAGCGCGAAATTGCTTATCAATGGTGGGGACAAAGCGTCGGACTGAAGTCGTTTGACGACGCCTGGATCTCGCAGGGCCTTGCCGAATGGAGCGCATTCGCGTTTCGGCAGTCGATAGAGAGTGGCGCGCAGCTTGATGCTTCGCAGCGTGAAGAGCAGGAACGCGCGCTCACTTTTGAGCAGACATCATCGATCGTCCGCGCACCGGCTTCGCTCGACGATCAATCGGCAGCGTATCAATCGATTGTTTATTACAAAGGCGCGATGGTTTTCAGCATGCTCAAAGAGACTTTGGGCAAAGACAAGTTTGACGAGCTGCTGGCAAAGTTCCTCGAACAATTCAGGAATAAGAATGCCTCGATCGATGACTTTGAGCGCCTGGCTTCGCAGGTGGCAGGCCGCAACATGCGCTACTTTTTTGCGCAGTGGCTGGAAGGAACGGGCGTGCCGGAGTTCAGTGTCGACTACCAAATCATTCGCACGCGCAACGGCAAGTTCCGCACGCGCGGCACGGTGCGTCAGAACTTTGAAAACCTGAACATGCCGGTCGACTTGACGCTGCGTTCCGAAGGTGGCGATACGCAAACAAAGAAACTTATCTTCAGCGGGAAGAGCGAAGACTTTGATTTCGAGTCGAGCGGTCAGCCCATCATGGCCGAGGTCGATCCGAACAACAAGATCCTGCGCATGTCTGATGATTTGAAGATTTCGATCGTGGCGCGCCGCGGTATCGAACTGTTTAAGGAAGGCCAATACTCCGAAGCGCAACAGCAGATGGAGTCGGCGCTGAAAATGGATCGCAACAACGCCTGGGTTTATTACAACCTTGGCCTGGTCTATTTCGAACAAAAGAATTGGCAACTGGCGCTTGATAATTTTCAAGCAGCGCTCGATTCCAGCAGTAGCAAACCGGCGTGGATCGATGCCTGGGCGCACATCAAACGCGGCAACGCTTATGACGCGAAAGGCGATCGCAACAAAGCTGTGTTCGAATATAACAAGGCGCTGCAAACGGGCAGCAACTACGACAACGCTCAATCCGTCGCCAAGAAATTCATCGAGACACCCTTCGATCCGAAGGCTACTGAAGCGGCGCAAGCAACCCCGGGAAATTGATTTTCAAACGTCGTTGACGTAATCGTTACGCAGCCTGCGGAGCGGGCGGCAGAATTTAGCCCAGGGCAAGCGCAGCGCAGCCCTGGGTTGAGTGGTTTTAAGACTTGTTAGAGCCCGCTTTAGCGGGCGACAGACCAGCCGAATCTGTCGCCCGCTAAAGCGGGCTCAAATGTTTGTTGCGCAAAACCAGGGTTCCGCTCGCTGCACCCTGGGCTAAATTCTGCCGCCCGCTCCGCAGGCTCGTTGAGCTTTGACTCTCAAAAACTTTTAGGTCAACTTAATTTGTCTCTCTCGGTGCTCGTGGAATGAAGCAAAACTCGCAAGCGCACAAACTCAAACCTGAACAAGCGACCGCCGCGCACACTCTCGACCAGCACCTTTCCGTGTCAGCCGGACCGGGCGCCGGTAAGACGAAAGTTTTAGTCGAGCGTTATCTTCACATCCTGCGCACGCAGAAAGTTTCCGTCGACAACGTCGTCGCCATTACGTTCACGAATCGTGCCGCTAACGAAATGCGCGAACGCGTGCGCGGCGAAATCGATTCATTGTTGCGCTCGACGGCGGGCGCTGAGCGCCAGCGCTGGTTGCGTCACAAACGCGCGTTGGAAGGCGCGGTGATTACTACGATTCACGGGTTCTGTTCGCGCGTCCTGCACGAATTTCCAGTTGAAGCCAACATCGATCCGCAGTTCGTTTTGCTCGACGAGCAACAAGCGACGTTGATGCTTGAAGCTGTCGTCGATGAGGCCCTCAGCAACGCAATTCATCACGGTAACGAGCAGGTCGTGAAGTTGACGCAGGGTATCGGTGGTCGGGGAACGCTGGCGGCGTTATTGGCCGAGCTTTATCGAAAATATCGCGGGGAAGGATTGGCTTTGGCCGATATTAAAGCGCGCGCGGCGGCCAGTCACGCGACCATGAGCGATTACGCCGCGGCATTCGCTGAATTGGATACGCGGATGAATGAGCTGCTGCAGTCTCGCCTGAAAACTCTGGCGTCCCGGAACAAGCAGAGTAAGCTGCGCGCCGAATGGCCGCGGGTGCGTGCTCTCGTCGCGCAACCTCCTTCCGAAAAATCCATCGCTCAGTACTGTCAGGCGATTGAAGACTTCCGCGAGATCCGTCCCGCGAAAAACGTCATTTCTCAGATTGTGGCGATCGACGATCTGCTTTGGGGCGACGACACCAATGATCGATTGGCCGGCCGGCTTCCGCGCATTGGATTCGATCTGCGCGCCAAAGACTATTCACTTGCAGTTCTCACGCTCATGCAGGATATCGAGCGGAGGCTCGATGAAGAGAAGCAGCGCTTATCGGTCCTCGATTTTGACGATCTGCAACTCCGCACTTTGAAACTGCTGGATGAGCATCCGCAATTGTTCGCGCGCATCTCTGAGCGCTACCGCTTTTTCCTGGTCGATGAATTTCAGGACACGAACGGCTTGCAACGCGATCTAATGATGAAACTTGGACTGCGCCGCGGTGCGAATCTGTTCATCGTAGGGGATCGGAAGCAATCGATTTATGGATTTCGGGGCGCCGACGTCGATGTATTTGGCGAAATGACCAAAGCGATTGAGAACGCCGGCGGACTTCAACAGCCCTTGCATCTGAACTTCCGCAGTCAGAAACCGCTAATCGACACGTTGAATTTCGTCTTTGGGAAAGTGTTTCGCGCACCCGGCGAAGTCAACTCGATTGAATTAGGCGAACTCGGCTACGTGCCACACGAAGATAGCGTGGCTGAACGCGCCGCGCGTGACTGGCCGCCACTCGTGGAGTTTTTGGTGAGCGTAGTGCCGGAAAGCAAGTACCCGAAGCCGGATTCCGAGGAAGAAGAAGAAACGAAGTATGAAAGTCGCAGCGTCCGCGAGCGCGACGCGGCTCAGTTGATTGAGCGAATCGAGGAATTGGTGACTGGAGCGCAAGCGTCCCGCTTGCAAACTAGTGGCGCGACGGCTAGTGACAGCAAGCGGGACGCTTGCGCTCCAGTCAATTACGACCAAATCGCAGTGCTGTTTCGCGCGCTCACCGGCGTCGGGGTATACGAAAGCGCTTTACGGCGCGCCGGCATTCCGTACCTCACAGTGCAGGGCAAGGGATTCTATCAACGCGAAGAAGTAACCGATCTGATTCAACTGCTGCGCTTCCTCGACAATTCGACGGATGAGATTGCCCTGGCGGCCATTCTGCGCTCGCCGCTCTGCGGAATTTCCGATAACACGTTGTTCGCGCTGCGCTCGGCTCCGTTCGTGGGCGAGGCAACTGACGGGAAAAAGCTGCCGCGCCGGAACCTTTGGCGGGCCGTGCAACAGCATCGTGAAATCCAGTTCATCGATGCGGAAGAGCACACCGAACTTGATCGCGTGGCAGCTTTTCTCGGCGAAATGATCGAGCGACGGAACCGCTACTCGATCGCAGATTTGCTTCGCCACGCCGTTACGTCAACCGACTTCACGTCGGTGATTGCCGCAAACTTCGATGGCGCGCACCGCATTTCCAACGTCGAAAAACTTTTCCGGCTGGCCGAAGCCTTTGAAAAGTCGGGACAACTGATCCGCGACTTTGTTCACTACGTCGAAAAGTTTGAAGAGGCTGGCGGCCGGGAAACTGAAGGACAAATCGACAAGACGGCGAATGTGGTGCGCCTCATGACTATTCATCAGGCGAAGGGCCTGGAATTTCCGGTGGTGATCATTCCGGATGTGCACCGGTACAAATCATCCGAACATGACAACTCGCTTTTTGTGCTGGATCGCCACCAGGGATTCACGGTCGCTGTGCCGGATGGCCGCGGCACGGTGGCTCGCGGCACAGCGTTCAGCCGCCTGCGCGAGCGTGGTGCGTGGCGTGAACGGTTTGAAAGTATGCGCCTCTTGTATGTAGCGGCGACTCGCGCTGAGGACCGCTTGATTTTTTCCGGGGCCACGACACAGAACGATCTAAAGAATCTGCAAACGACGACGCGCGATCAATGGCTGGCATGGCTCTGGCAGGCGCTGGAATTGAATGAAAGCCCTGAGACCGGCATCGTGAAATTCGGCGACGATGTTCAAGTCGCGCTGCGCGTCGGGCGCGAAATCAGCCATCGCGATCTGGCGCAGGTGGCAGATGCGGAATCACCATCAGTGTCGATCGATTTGTCACAGCCGCTCGCCAGGACATTTCCGCTGCTGCGGCCGGTGGCAGTCGAGCGCGGTGCAACCCTGCGGCGATTCACGGTGACGCAACTCCTCAACTTTCAGCGTTGCGCGCGGCAATATTACTTCGATCGTCTGTTGCACGCTCCCGGCGCCGAAGAATTGTCCGTATGGAACGATGCGGAAGCGCCCGAGCCGCCGGCAAATCTGACTGCGACTTTAAAGGGCGCAGTCATCCATCGATTCTGTGAAATATTTTGCGAAGGTGATGAGGTCAACGCACGCTTGCGTGAAAGCTTTGCGCATGTGCGCGCGCTGCGCATCGCGCAATTAGCCGGAAGGCCTTTGCAGGTTGATACGGATGCGGCGATTTCCGATCTGTTGCCGCTGGCCCAAAATTATCTCCAGAGCGATGTGTTTCGTCGGGTGCAGTCGGCGCAGAGTGTGGCACCGACTTCAGTCGGTGAAGTTGCGGGGGCGGACCACAGACTAAAGTCTGTGCCACCCAAGTCCCCCGGTCTCTGGAGCGAATTGCGATTTCGCCTCAGGCGGCCGTTGGGAACTCTGACCGGGACCATCGACAAACTCTTAATCACGCCGAGCGCGGACGGGATTGACGTCGAGATTATCGACTTCAAAACAAACCGATTCCCGCGCGCATCCGGCAGATCATCGCGGCCACGCGCGGTTACGATGGCGTCGACTTCTGCAGCGCGATCGAGCACGACCGCGCCGCGCGGCCAGGCTGCTTTCGATTTTGAAACAGCCAGTGAACCAGCCCCGATGGTGACCGAGTTGGTCACCGATGAGTCAGTTGATGCGCAAATAGAGAACGCTGTGCGCGATTACCGCCTCCAGATGCAGGCCTACGCTCTGGCTTTTCGCGAATTGGTGCCGCGCGACGTTCACATCAACTCTCTGCGCGTCACTCTTCACTTCATTCAGCCCAACGTCGAAAAGACTTTGGATGTCGCACTCCTCGAGCGTGAAGCGTGCGCGCATGCTGTCGATGAAGCAATGTCACAGGTCATCGCGCTCGACGGCACAATCGACGCTGAAGACTTTCCCGCGTTGACTAACGCGCACTGCCGCACCTGCGGCTTCCTTGAGTTCTGTTCCCCGGGTCAGGATTGGCAGAAGATACAGAACCGCGAGCGGTAGCGAGCGGGTCAAAGCGTCAACCTTCAACGTGGAACTCGTCGGTTCGTTTTGATCTGTTTGAAGATGAATCTATAACCCGCTCGCGGTTCGGTGACACGGGGCGTTACGCGAACTCGCCAATTCGCCTTTCTTCGCGTATAAAGCTTCGCGCGGAGGCTTACCTTAACGGATGGTTAAAATCACGTCGGTCGATAATCAACAGTTTTCGGCCCACCTCGCTTTGCCTGCCGGGGGTTACGGTCCGGGCATTGTCGTGTTGCAGGAGATCTTTGGCGTCAATCAGTTCATGCGCGACGTGTGCGAGTGGTATGCGGCGCATGGCTTTGTCGCCGTATGTCCCGATCTGTTTTGGCGGCAGGAGCGCGGCGTTGATATTACGGACCAGACCGAGGCGGAATGGCAAAAAGCATTTCAGCTTTATCAAGGTCTGGATATGGCGAAGGCGGTCGAAGACTCAGCCGCGGCCGTAGACTTTTTGCGCAAGCATCCAGCTTGTAACGGCCGCGTCGGTGCAGTCGGATTTTGTTTGGGTGGAAACCTGGCGTGGCTGCTTTCGGTCAGGTTTAAGCCGGATTGCGCGGTAGGCTATTACGGTGTCGGGATCGAAAAGACCTTAAATGAAGCAAACGGACTTCAGTCTCCCTTGATGCTGCACATTGCCGGGAAGGATCAGTTTTGTCCATCTGAAGCGCAACGCCAGATTCACGATACGCTGGATTCCAATTCGCTCGTAACCATTCACGATTATCCGGAACAGGATCACGCATTCGGACGCCCGGGCGGCGCGCACTACGATGCGGCGGCAGCGGAGCTCGCGAACCTGCGCACTTTGGAATTCTTCGTTCATCATTTGGCCGGCGAAGGCTTCGCAAATGCCCAGAAATCTCTTTCCGACAAGTGGGACGAACATGTGAAGTACGAGTTCGCGACGCGCGACACGGAAGACACTTTGCAGACGATGGTGCCGGATGCCTACGTAAATCATGTGCCGGTGTTGACGGGTGGCGTGGGCCATGACGAGCTGCGCGAGTTTTATTCGCAACGTTTCATTCCGCAAATGCCGCCGGACACTTCGATGACACCCGTTTCGCGAACGATCGGAATCGATCGCGTCGTCGATGAAATGGTTTTTGAATTCACGCACACGATCAAGATGGATTGGATGCTGCCCGGCGTCGCGCCCACTAACAAACATGTGAAAGTTCCCCTGATCGTGGTCGTCCATTTTCGCGACGGCAAGCTGGCGCATGAACACATCTATTGGGATCAGGCATCGGTGCTGGCGCAACTGGGATTGATTGATGCGAGTGCGTTGCCCGTTGCCGGAATAGAAACAGCCGAGAAGGTTTTGAATCCGAAATTGCCGGCGAACGAATTGATGAAGCGGTGAAACAAGAGCGAAGATGACCGTCCATCACGCAGCGATTGCCCGAAGGGCCCACGCAGCGATTGCCCGAAGGGCCGTAGGCCCGGCATATTTGTAGAACTAGTCATTAAAGAATCTTCGAGGCCCGGAGGGCCGACATATTCGGAATGAGGAAGAGAAATGGCAAACACCTACTCCCAAATCTACATTCAGATTGTGTTTGCGGTCGAAAGCCGACAAAGCCTAATTGATCCGGAACACAATGATGAACTTCAAAAGTACATAACCGGCATCGTGAGTGTGCAACGACAGAAACTTATCGTCATTAATAACATGCCCGACCACGTTCACCTGCTAATTGGGCAACGCCCGGACAGCACACTTTCAGATTTGGTCGGCGACATTAAATCGGGCTCAACAAACTTTATTAATCGCAGGCGTTGGGTAAGGGGCAGATTCAATTGGCAGGAAGGTTTCGGGGCATTCTCTTATTCGCGATCGCAATTGGATACCGTCGTTCGTTACATTAGGAACCAGCAACGACATCATCGGACCCGCTCCTTTCGTGACGAGTATGTGCAGTTGCTCGACAAGTTTAGTGTACCTTACGACGAGCGTTACATTTTTAAGCGCATCGAATGAGCGCGATATGCCGGCCCTACGGGCCTCGTGCTGAAGCAACGGGTTCTTGCTACAAAGATGTCGGGCCTAACGGCCCTCAGCAGGTTCTCTCTTTTTGAATTTGCGTCTCTTCTAGATGAATCAGCAAACCAATTCGGCTCACGTCGTCTCGCGTCTCCGCCGCGATCTCGGCACGGTCGAGTCTTACGCTTCGCTAATCGGAATCCTGATCGGCGCCGGCATCTTCAAAGTTACCAGCGACGCATGGCGTCTGACCGGGCCAAGCGTGATTCTGGGTTATGCGGTACTCATGCCGGCGATCCTGGCGACCTCGGTTCCGTACGCAGCTTATGTTTCGACGTCGCTCGGTAAAGAACCGGGCGGAGAATACCTGCATCTCTCTCGGACTTTTGGCGGATACAAGATCGCGTACATTGGCGCCTGGCTGAAAATCGTCGCTTACATCGGCGCGGGCGCTTACCTCGCGAGCGCGTTGGCCGATTACATCATCGAACTTACCGGCCGACGCATCAGCGGTGAGTTTGCGCATCAGGCCCTCGCCGTCGGCAGCTTGCTCTTCTTTTATCTCGTGCATGTTATTGGCGTCCGCTGGTTCGGGCGCCTGCAAGTGGCAATGTGCGCCGTGCTCGGCATCTCGATTTTTGTGCTCGTCATTCCGGGTATCTTCGCAATTCATCCGGCGAATTATTCTCCCTTCATCACGCACGGCGCGAAAGGATTCGCCTTGAGTCTCGCGCCGATCTTTTTTTCTTACGCCGGCTTTGAATCGCTGGCGCAGACGGCAGGCGAGACGAAAGACAGTACGCGCCGTTTGCCCTGGGTGTTTTTGAGAGGCGTGACGGCGACCGCGTTGATCTTCATCGCGATGTCGGCGGTCGCATTCGGCGTCCTGCCCGGGCCGAGATTGGGAGTAAGCTCGGCGCCCATGACCGCTGTCGCCTCGGTCTACTTGCCATGGGGCGCGGCCATCGTCGTAAACCTGGGTGCTATCATGGCGATCACGACATCTTTAAATCCGACATTGATTGTCCCCTCGCGCCTGGCGCTGATTTTTGTCGAAGATCGCCTCGCGCCGGGCTGGCTCGGTTTTGTTAGCCGGCGCACCGCCACGCCGATCGTGTCTTTGACGCTGAATCTGATCGCGTGCCTGGTGCTGCTAATCAGTAAGCAGCTCTCATTAGCGCTGAACATCGCGGTATTCGCACTCGTGGTGCTCTATTGTCTGCACAGTCTCGCGTTTCTTATTCTGCCGCGCTCGAACCCACAACTTTACGCCGAGATCGGTGTTAGTCTTCCGCGTTGGTTAATGACGGCAGCCGCTTTGGTGTCGGTCTTGTCGATGGGCGTGCTAATCGCGGTGCAAGTCATCCGGGACGTGCAAACGCTGATGACGCAAAGTCTGCGCGAACGAATCGCGCAGCATGCCTTAACCAGTCTGGAGCTGGCGGTGCTGTGGTCGACATTTGCGGCGCTGCTTTATTTTGTCAGCAGATCGATGAGCGGACGCGCGACGAGGCGCGAGTGAACGGTTAATGAACATTGAAGGACGAACAGTGCTGGTGACGGGCGCAAGCCGTGGCCTCGGCCGCACGCTCGCGTTTGCCTCTGCCAAAGCAGGCGCGCAAAAAGTTTTCGCGGGAACTCGCAAAGCGGAGGATGCCGCAGCGCTGAAGCAAGACGCAACTACGATTGGCGCGCGGATTACGCCGATTCAACTGGATGTAACCAACGATGACGACATCGCCGCAGCGGCCAGGCGCGGACCGATCAATCTGCTGATCAATAATGCGGGTATCGCCGGCTACGGAAACCCTCTGTCGATGGATCTCGCCGCAGCAGTTGAAGAAATGAATGTGAATTTCTTTGGCGCGCTACGTATGTCGCGCGCGCTGGCGCCGCAGATGATTGAGCGCGGTGAGGGAATGATCGTGAATGTCGCCACCGCCTTCGCGAAAATTAATCTGCCCATAGTCGGCTCTTACTGCGCCAGCAAAGCCGCGCTCTTGTCCCTCGGCCAGGCTCTCCGCGCCTATTTGCAGGACAAAGGCGTGCACGTAATGACGGTGATGCCGACGACGTTTGATAGCGACATGAGCAAAGGGGCAGAGGTGCCGAAGATGACCAGGGAATTTGTCGCCGGCGAAATCCTGCGGCACATTCGCGAAGAATCAATCGATCCGCCAATTGGTGAGGAAGCGGAGCAGGTCCTGGAAGGATTGCGCACCGATCCACTCGCCTTGGAAAAGATGCTGTCACAGATTCGTGCTTAGCTCCGTCAGGAGCACAAGATTCATAGTAACGAGACACCAAAACGGTTCAAGCTGCGTAGGAGCGAAATGTTTATAGTAAACGAGACCAATCTCTTTAAAGCTCCGATAGGAGCGAAATATTTATGGGCATCAAAGGAAAAAAGACAGCTCCGTAGGAGCGACATGGCGACTTTATATGCCGCTCCTGACGGAGCTTGAGTCAACTCTCTTATATGAGTTTCTATAAATATTGCGCTCCTAACGGAGCTTACAATCCAGCGAACTCTTGAAACCCGCACCTCACATCAATCGCCGTCGCGAAGAATTTCCTACGCTCGCTTCCGGTATTCATCTGCTCAGTCACAGCCTCGGTCCCGTGCCGCGCGCGGCGCGCGACTCAATGCTCGCGTATTACGACGCATGGGAGCAGCACACCAGCGAAGACGCCTGGGCGACGAGTTGGTGGGAGATGTCCACTCACGTGGGTGATCGCATCGCTAAAATTGTCGGTGGCACGCCCGGTTCGATCCAGGTGCAACCGAACGCTTCAATCGCCCTCGCGAGCGTCCTTTCCTGTCTTGATTTCACTTCAACTAAGCGCAGCAAGATCGTCGCGAGCGCGCTCGATTTTCCTTCGATGCGCTATCTCCTTGATGCGCAGACACCGATCGGAGCGTGCGTCGAAACGGTTACGTCGGACGACGGGGTTACCATACCAACCGAGCGAGTGCTCGCTGCGATTGACGATGGCACGGCGCTGGTTGCGCTTTCGCACGTTTCGTTTCGGAGCTCGTATCGCGTCGATGTGGCGGCGATCGTCGAACGCGCACACAAACACGGCGCGTTGGTTTTGCTTGATGTCTATCAATCGGCCGGCGCAATGGAATTGCAGGCCAGCGAGTGGAATGTTGATTTCATGATCGGCGGCACGATCAAATGGCTGTGCGGTGGTCCCGCGTGCGGCTACTTATACGTGCGACCCGATTTGCAGAAAGAGCTTCAGCCGCGGCTCACCGGTTGGGTGGCGCATGCGGCGCCGTTTGATTTCGCCGCGCCGCCGATGCGTTACGACAATTCAGTCCGCCGCTTTGCGCAGGGCACGCCCAGCATTCCCGCCCTCTATTCAGTTTTGCCGGGTTTGGGGATTATCGAAGAAGTCGGCGTCGCAACCATTCGCGCCGAATCCGAGCGGCGCACCGAATGGACGATCGACTTCGCTTTGGACCGCGGTTGGAAAGTAAACAGCCCGCGCGATGTTAATCAGCGTGGCGGTTCAGTGATGATTTATGTCGAAGACGGACCTGCGATGGTCAAGCAACTGGCAGAGAGAAAAGTCTTTGTAGATTGCCGGCCTGGTGTCGGCCTTCGCATGTCGCCGCATTTCTTTAATACGGAGGATGAGGTACGCGAGGCGATGGGAATTCTCGGAGAGCTGATCTAAACGTCGTACCTCACACTCGGACTGCCCGCCGGGTAGAACACACCCAACAAACGCAATTCACCCGCGCCCGTATTCTCGACGCAATGCACCTGGCCCTTTGGCAGGTAGATGCATGAGCCGGCGGTGATCGGCGTGTTCGTCTGGCCGGCCCACATGCGGCCTTCGCCTTTGAGAATGAAGAGAACTTCTTCGTATTGGTGAAAGTGATCGGGCGCGCGGCCGGGTGGGATCGAGCCTACAAATTGTGTGACTTGAGTGCTGCCAATTTCCTTGTCGACGAGCACACGATACCAACGATCGGCCGTAGTTTCAGGCGCGCGATCCCAAAGGCGCACAAACGGTGGCGGATTAGAATTGCCTGGCGGAGAGGACGCCGCAACGCGTTCCACAAATTCGATATGGCCAACAGGATCGGGACAGCGCGAACTGATTATTAGGACTGGATTCGCATTTGGATTGTCGATGGCAAATGTCTGCTGCGGGCGGATGTAAACGCCACTATCACCGCTGATGCAGTGTTCCACATTATCGATCAGTAAGTTAATTGCACTCGCTTCATTGTCGAAGCCATCGCCGAGGACGTACAAAATCTCGTCACAATCAACGTTGCGAATTGCAGGCGACAATCCGGATGCAAATTCCATCACTCGCAACGAAATCGCTTCCGCGCCGGTTGTTTTCCCGATTTGATTCCAAATGCGCAGGGTGTCCTTGGCCATGGGCACGCCTTCGCGCATTTCGGAAACGCGGCAACCGCCTGCGAGAGTAACGGCCATATCTATCTCAGCGATCGGATTTCAAGTGAAGCGTGGTGTGCTCAGTAACTGAATTGGGAGTTTGCTCAAGATTCGAAGTCGTTTGGGCTTTCAATTGCGGCGGCGTATAGCCGCTGTCGAGCATGCTCTGGGCGCTTGCGTCTGGGGAATGGTCTTCGACGCCCTTACGAAGGTTGGTGAAGAAAAGTGCGTTGATGATCAGTCCCAGGCCAACCATAAAAGCTGCCAACCCCAAACCAGAAACTCCAAACAACGCATCGGCACCCGGTATATAAGCAGACATTACCACCAGAAAAATTGCGGCGCCCAAACCCGCGGCAGCGGTAACGACTCCGGTGCGCACGCGCCGCAGGCGCTTCTCTTCGGGCGATTCGAGGAACTTTTCGATTTGCGGCAGGACATCTTCCGCAACTCTTTTTAGATCGTGCGCGTCTTCGACCCGGCGAATTTGATCCGCGACCGCGCGGCCGATTTCCTCCCGCGCAGTCACCGCTGAGGCGGTAATCGAATCCGGACTCTCGAGACTCATGCGGACGGCGCGCAAATCCGTTCCGCAGGCGCGGCAAAACTGACTAGCCTGACGTTCTTCCGATCCGCAGCCTGGACAAAACATAGGTAAGAAGGAATACGGAGCTCGATTATCGCGAGTTCACAAGAATTATACAGAACCGCGAGCGGTAGCGAGCGGAACAAATGGTCAACTTGCGGAACGGCGGATTTATTTCGTTCATTCGTGTCTTTATCCCGCTCGCTACCGCTCGCGGTTCTGCATCGTCGCGTTATCGTATTCGCAAGCTAAACGGCAAAACATACGTGGCCTCTCCACGCTTCGCGCGATCCATCAACTGCAAAAAACGAAAAGCATGACGCACGTCTTCCGGCATGGCCGCGACCAGGGCGTCTTGCTGTTTCATTTCAGTGGTGGCCTCGGTTTCGTCGTCGTCAGAATCGCTGACCAGTTGTTCCCAGAAGCTCGGCGGTATCGGGCGGATAATTCGCTGCAAGCCTTTACTGGCCGGAATGTTTGCGAGTTGCTTCGCGACCTCAATCGCCTTGTCGAGACCGCCGTACTCATCGACCAGTCCCTTTTCTTTTCCCTGCTGCCCAGTCCACACGCGGCCCTGGCCGATTGAGTCGATATACGTCTGATCTTTGCCGCGGCCCTTCGCGACTTTCGAGGTGAAGTCGTCATAGGTGCTCTTGAGAAACTCTTCAAACTTGGCGCGCTCGCTGTCGCTGAACTTTTCGGTTTCGCGGAACATGCCTGCGTTTGTGCCGCGCATGACGTATTCGTTGGTGATGCCAATCCAATCGTAGAATCCCTTGACGACGGGCTTGCCGCCGACCACACCGATTGAACCGGTGATGGTGGAAGGCTGCGCGACAATCTTGTTGGCGTTGCAGGCAATGTAATAGCCGCCCGAGGCGGCGACATCGCTCATCGACACCACCACCGGCTTCTTCGCTTTCAATGATTCAATCCCGCGCCAGATAATGTCGGACGCCAGACCTGAGCCGCCCGGACTGTCGATGCGCAGCACGACAGCCTTGATCGATTTGTCGTCGCGAACTTCGTTCAGCACGCGCACCAGCGAATCCGACCCGATAGTTTCTTCACCGCCGCTGCCGAACTGAGAACTTCCCGACATGATGTCGCCCGAGGCATAAACGACGGCAATCTTCTCGCCTTTGTTGAGGCCGAGAGACTCCTGGGTGATCTTGCGATAGTCGGAGGCTTTCACCAGACGCAGATCGTCGTTGTCGTTGTAACCCAGGTTCTTCTTAATCATTTTCTCGACATCTTCGCGATAAACCGCGCCGTCGATCAGACCCTGTTCCTGCGCCTGCCTGGCGGTGTAAGGCGCATTGTCGATCAACTTCTTCACGTCGTCGGCCGACTTGCCGCGGCCTTTGCCTATCGCGTCAACCAGGTGCCCATAGAGATCGTCGAGCAGAGAATTGATGTACTCGCGATGAGCATCAGTCATCTGTTTCTGCGTGAACATATCGCCCGCGCTTTTGTACTTTCCAATCTGATAGACATCAGGATAGATACCGAGCTTGTCGAGCGTGCCGCGGAAGAACATCACATCAGCGGCCAGGCCGGTAACGAAAAGCTCACCCGAAGGGGGTATATAAATTTTGTCGCAAGCAGCCGCGACGTAATAGTCTTTGTTGAAGCCGGTTTCCATGTACGCATACACCGGTTTGCCTGAGGCGCGGAAATCTTCGATCGCGCCGCGAATCTCTTCGGCCTTGGCCCACCCGGTCTCCGACGCATCGACATCGAGGATGATGGCCTTGATGCGCTTGTCGGTCTTCGCTTTGCGAAATTGCGCGAGCAGGCTGCTGAGTGACTGCGGTGGATTCCCAAACAGGCGATTCAGCGTGTTATCCGGAACGTAATCGGGCAGCGGACCCGAGACTCGCAACGCCAGCACGCTGTTGTCTTTGATCGAAGGCTGCTCGCCGCGAATCGCCGAAACCAAAATCGCCATTCCGATAAAGACGATTAGAATGAATCCCAGCACGAGGCCGGAGACCGTCAGGACGACTTTACGAGTTGTAGACATGGCCATAATGATTCCTCGAATTAAGTGTCAGAAGCCCGACTGTAAAGGAGGGCAACCAGCGGATGAGGGCCCTCCCTGACGGTCGGGCTTCTGATACGCGCTTGTGAGTACGAATCACGGACGGAAAAGGTTTACTGGGTCAGGAGGCAGAAAACAGAAGACAGAAGGCAGAACTCCGTATTTTGCTACCTGCCTTCCGCTTTTTGCCTTCTGCCTGCTGGTTTAACGATCCAGCCGCCGCCCAGCACTTCATCGCCACGATAAAAAACCGTCGCCTGGCCGGGCGTAATGGCCCGCTGCGGCTCGTCGAATTTCACGATTACTCGATTGTTCGCCGGCGGCGTGATGGTCGCCGGAGCAGCCGTGTGGCGATAGCGGACGCGCACTTCAGCGCGTACCGGTTCACTTAAATTGTCGCAGTCGATCCAGT
>DATNEI010000212.1:0-20547 GCA_035606795.1 Pyrinomonadaceae bacterium | reverse complement strand
CGCGCTCATCTTCTTTGCGGTGATGCTGTACACGTTGGCGCCGACGTTTAATTTTGGACCGACAATCATCCTGGCTGCGGCGGTAGCACTCGTCTCTTCATTTAATCGAAATAATCGGCTTGCTTCCATATTTTCCGTAAGTGGGTCAGTGACAGCCACTCTGCTCGCGGCCGTTGCGTACCGGCTGCTCGTTTTGCTTTTGGCCGGCGCTGCGGCAGCTGACAATCCAAACGGCCTTTCGCTTAACCTCGTGCTCTTTCCGCTCTGCGTGTTTGGAATCATCCACTACGCCTTATCAACTTTAAGCATCATTGGCTCGAGAGCCTTTTGCTCGGGCGCGCGCGTGAACTTGTCGCAGGAGAGTCTGGTGTGGACGTTGATTACGCAGGTAGCCAACGTGACGTCCGCGGCCATGTTCTACGGCGCGATTCACGGAGCCGGCATTGCGTTCGTGTTCGTCGGTCTACTGATCGCCGCGTTGGTTCACTTACTGTACCGCTTCAACGAGAAGCGAGTCGGCGAGGTGACGCGCGCACAGACTGACAAACTGAAGTACACAGAAGAGATTGCCGACCTGCACATGAACACGATCGAGTCGCTGGCGATCGCAATCGATGCGAAAGACCAGACGACCCACGGGCACGTCCGCCGCACCCAGATTTACGCTACCGAAATGGGCAAGTTGTTGCGGGTCAAAGAATCAGAGTTGCGCGCATTGTTTGCCGGTGCCTTGCTGCACGACATCGGAAAGCTGGCGGTCCCTGAATACATTCTGAACAAACCGGGCAAGCTTACTGAATCGGAATTCGCGAAAATGAAGATTCACCCCACGGTGGGGGGTGACATCCTGAAGCGCGTGAATTTTCCCTACCCAGTCGAAGACATTGTTCGCTTTCATCATGAGAAATGGGATGGCAGCGGTTATCCCAAAGGATTGCGCGGCAACGAGATCCCCCTGGTCGCGCGAATCATCTCAGTGGTCGATTTCTATGACGCGACGCGCTGCGACCGGCCGTATCGCAAAGGCATGAAGCGCGAGGATTCACTGGCGCTGCTCCAGAAAATGTCCGGCAGCTCGTTCGATCCGAAAGTCGTCGACTTATTCAAGAAGCATGTTACCGAATTCGATAAATTGATCGACGCGCAAGACATTCAGGAACAGGTCCAGCCCATCACAATGGACAATTCTCGGGCGCGACCCGACGCAGGGTTGGCATCGGACATCATGGGTTCACCGGACGACAGCCTTGGATTCCGGTCGATCACTGAAGCGCAGCGCGAAGTGTTCGCGTTGCATGAGATCGCCCAGACCATCGGATCGTCGCTGAATATGAGCGATACCGTGACGCTCATCGCCAACAAGCTGCAGGCGATTGTTCCATTCGATACCTGCGTGATCTTTATCGTTGACGATCGTCTGGGTAAAGCGGTGGCGCTGCACGTCGGTGGCGATCATGTGGATTTGTTCACTCGCCGGCGAATCAATATTGGCGATGGAATTACCGGTTGGGTGATCGCTAATGCGCGATCTATGTGCAACTCATCGCCGGAATTGGACATGGTTGGCATACCCGACGAAGTCGTGAAGAATTATCGCGGCGTACTGGTGTCGCCGCTGATTCGCGAAGACGGTGCGTTTGGAGCAATTACGCTGTACTCGAAAGGGCGCACGTCGTATACGACTGAGCATGTGCGACTGCTTGAATCTGTGGCGCAGCATGCGGCTTCGGCTCTCAATAACGCGCTGACGTTTGAGCGCACCAAAGAGAGCGCGCTGACAGATCCGTTAACTGAGCTGCCGAACGCGCGCGGCTTCTACATGATGCTGGAACAGCGTCTGGCTGAGTGTCAGCGTATGGGTCGCGAGTCGCTGGCGTTGATCAGTATGGATGTTGACGACTTTAAGAAGATCAACGATCAGTGGGGTCACGCGATTGGTGACCGGCTGCTGGCGAGCGTCGCCCGCGTCATTAGAAAAGAGTTGCGCCAGATGGACATTCTCTCGCGTTACGCGGGCGATGAATTTGTCGCCATCATGCCGATGGCGTCGCAGGCAATGGCCGAAGCGGCCGCCGATCGCATTCGCGACGCTGTCGCGAAACACAAATTCTCGGTGAGAACCGGTAAATCCGTGGAAGTCGACATGAGCGCAGGCATCGCCTGTTTCCCGAATGATGGGGAAACGACGGAAGAGTTGCTGACGGCTGCGGCGCGCAATATGCAAAAGGACAAGCATGCGCGCAAGAACCTTTTGAGCCTGGCCACCATGCCGACGCCTACGCGGATGGACCAATTCACCTAAGTTCCAGAACGCGCTTTCGCCGGAAAGTTTCTGCTTCGATAGTAGTCTTCTTCTGGAGACTTTGCGTCTCGGTGTGAGCAAACACCTCGCGAAAAGGAATTTCACACACGGGCGCAAAGACGCAAGCACACTTGCCTCAGTGCAACTGTCGCGTATAATCGTGCCTTACCTTCGCATGCGTCAGCCGGCTTATGCCGGCTGATTTGCCCCAAGCGAAAAGCTACCCATGAGCAGTCAAACGACTCAGCGCCAGGAGAACGCGCCCGCCAGCGCGGCTGCTGTCATCGATGAGCCTATCAAGAACGCCGAGGCGATCACAGAGTACGACCGTGAGTTGCTGCTCCGGATCTTTCATCAGATGCTGCTGATTCGGCGTTTTGAAGAGAAGTGCGCCGAATCTTACAGCATTGGAAAGATTGGCGGCTTCTGTCATTTGTACATCGGCCAGGAAGCAGTTGGGGTCGGGGCCATATCCGCGCTTCGTCGTGACGATTACGTTATCACCAGTTATCGCGAGCATGGACAGGCAATCGCCAAGGGCATATCGCCCGAAGCTGTGATGGCCGAGCTGTATGGCAAAGCGACCGGCTGTTCGAAAGGCAAAGGCGGCTCGATGCACTTGTTCGACGCGAGCGTGAACTTCATGGGTGGTCATGCCATCGTTGGCGGCCAAATCCCACTGGCTACCGGATTAGCCTTTGCTTCGAAGTACAAAGAAACCGATCAAGTTACCGTTTGTTTTTTTGGCGAAGCCGCTGTCAATCAGGGCGCGTTTCACGAATCGCTGAACATGGCTCAGCTTTGGAAGTTGCCCTGCATCTATCTTTGCGAAAACAACATGTATGGCATGGGAACGTCAGCCCAAAGAGCCATGTCGATGGATGAAGTTGCGACGAAGGCATGCGCTTACGAATTGGCTGCCGAGTTCGTCGACGGCATGGACGTATTGGCGATGCGGCGGGCAACAGAGCGCGCGGTCGAACGCGCGCGCAAACATTCGTTGCCGACTTTGATCGAGGCGCGCACCTATCGATACATGGGTCATTCGATGTCCGACCCGGGCAAGTACCGAACCCGCGCGGAGATTGAGAAGTATCAGGAGCGAGATCCGATCAAACTGTTCCGCGCGAGACTGGAAGAGAATCACTTGCTGACGGAAGATGACGTAAAGCAAATCGAAGAACAAGTTCGAGAACAGGTCGAGCGGGCTGTGAAATTCGCCGACGACAGTCCTTACCCGGCGACTGAAGAATTAATGACTGACATCTACGCGAATCCGCTGCGCTGAAAACGAAATGGCTGTCATCACAATGCGCGATGCCCTGAATGACGCGCTCCGCGAGGAGCTGGCGCGCGACCCGAATGTGTTTTTGATGGGTGAAGAGGTGGCCGAGTACCAGGGCGCCTACAAAGTAACGCGCGGATTGCTGGAAGAATTTGGCGCCAAGCGCGTCATCGATTCGCCGATTACGGAACTGGGATTCGCGGGGCTGGGCGTTGGGGCGGCGATGGCTGGCCTGCGGCCCATCATCGAATTCATGACGTTCAACTTCTCAATTCTGGCCACGGATCAAATCATCAACTCGGCCGCGAAGATGCTCTACATGTCGGGCGGCCAATTCAAAATTCCAATTGTCTTCCGCGGGCCCAGCGGCTCGGCTTATCAAGTTTCGTCACAGCATTCGCAAGCAATCGAATCCTGGTATGCGTACTTTCCGGGATTGAAGGTTGTGATGCCGTCTACGCCGGCTGATGCGAAAGGCCTTTTGAAGAGTGCCATTCGCGACGACGACCCGGTGATTTTCATGGAACAGGAACGAATGTACGGCATGAAGGGCGAGGTCCCGGAAGACGAGGACTTCACTATTCCGCTAGGCGTTGCCGACATCAAACGCAAAGGGACTGACGCCACCATTGTGGCGCGATCGTTAATGGTGCCGACCGCTTTGAAAGCGGCGGAAGAGTTGGAGAAGGAAGGAATCAGTTGCGAAGTTATCGATCCGCGCACGATTCGCCCTCTCGACATTGAAACGATTATCGAGTCGGTCAAGAAAACCAATCGCGTAGTCGTCGCCGAAGAATCGCATCCGTTCTGCGGCGTCGGCGCGGAAATCAGCGCGGAAATTCACGAGCAAGCTTTTGATTATCTCGACGCTCCAGTGAAGCGTGTGTCAGGCGTGGACGTGCCGATGCCTTACGCAAAGAATCTCGAGGCGCTGGCCCTGCCCGACGTGCCGCAGCTCGTCGCCGCGGTAAAGGAAGTCGCATACCTGTAGGACTGTCAGTTGTCAGTCGTCAGTTGTTTGACCACTGACCACTGACCACTGACCACTGACAACAATGGCCACTCAAGTCGTCATGCCGAAGCTCTCGCCCACGATGGAAGAGGGGCAAGTCGCGCGTTGGCTGAAAAAGGAAGGCGACAAGGTTTCGATGGGCGAGCCACTCGCCGAAATCGACACCGACAAAGCGACGATGGAAATGCAGGCGCTTTCGGCCGGCGTGTTGCGGAAAGTTTTAGTGGGAGAAGGCGAGAGTGCGCCGCTCGGTCAGCCAATAGCGATCATCGGTGAACCTGACGAAGACATTTCCGAACTCCTGAAAAGCGCCCCGCCAGCCGGCGCTGCGAAAGAAACCGTCGAGACCGAAGCAAAACCTCCCGAATCAGAAAAAGCTCCAGCACAAGAAAAACCTGCGGCCGAAGAGGAACCGAGTCCCAAGCCTGAGCCCTCTACGGATGGGCGACGGCCCGCAGTCGGTCGCATGCTCGTATCGCCGATTGCTGCGCGCATGGCTGCCGAGGCGGGAGTCGATTTGAGTTCCGTGCAGGGAAGTGGGCCTGGTGGTCGAATAATCAAGAGCGATATCGAAGCCGCCATGAAAGCACCGAAGGCCGCGGCCACCGGCGCTCCGCAGCTTCGACCCTTAGCGACGCCAAAGGCTCAACCCGGGGCAGTGTATGGGCCGTCTGCCTATCGCGACGAGCCGCTGAGCGAGATGCGCCGGACGATTGCGCGGCGACTGGTTACTTCGCTGGGGCCAATCCCGCATTTCTTTCTCACCACTGAAATCGAGATGGATCGGGCCGCGGACATGCGGCAGCAAATCAACGCGCTCTATCCGGATGCTAAAGTCAGTATCAACGACGTCATTATTAAGGTCGTTGCTGTCGCCCTCATCCAACATCCACAGGTGAACGCCTCTTTCCAGGACAAAACGGTTCGCTTCTACGAGCACGCGGACATCGGCGTCGCGGTGGCGACTGAAAATGGATTGATCACTCCGGTGATTCGCGCCGCCGACGTGAAATCGATGCCTGAGATCGCCAACGAAGTGCGCGAGCTTGCCGGGCGGGCGCGGGGACGAAAGTTAAAGCCGGAAGAGTACACCGGCGCCACGTTCTCGATCAGTAACCTGGGAATGTTTGGCATTGATGAATTCACTGCTGTCATCAACCCACCGGAAGCCGCCATCCTCGCCGTAGGTGCGATGAGCGAAAAGCCCGTCGTGAAGAATGGCGAGATTGAAATCCATAAAATGATGCGCGTCACCATGTCATGCGATCATCGGGTAGTCGATGGCGCCGTGGGCGCGCAGTTCCTCCAAACGTTCAAACAGATTCTCGAAAATCCTCTCTACCTGTTCCTCGGAGCCTGAAGTAGGAGACCCGCTTTCGCACCACGTTCGCGCCTTCGCCTGTGACCACGACCCGAACGTCAAGTCCGGCTCCTCATATCGCACTCATCGCAGTGCAAGTGATGTTCGCTACCTGGCCGGTGCTGGGCAAAATCGCGCTGCGCGTCCTGCCTAGTCTCAGTCTGGTGGCTTTCAGAGTATTGGGCGCCGCGATCGCATTGTTTGCCGTCGGTGTGGCGACTGGAAAGCTCGGTAAGATTGCGCGTAGCGACTGGCCGTTGTTAGTAGCCTGCAGTCTTCTGGGCGTCGTTTTCAATCAGTGGCTGTTCGTCAAAGGTCTGTCATTGACCACGGCGGTGAACGCGACGCTGCTGGGAACTACCATTCCCGTTTTCACCCTGCTGGTGAGTATCGTGTTGGGAAATGACAAAGCGTCATCCCGGCGTATCGCAGGGATACTGATTGCGGCTGCGGGAGTGGTATACCTAATCGGCCCTGAGCACGCAGAGTTCTCGCAGACTGCGCGCGCCGGCGATTTGCTGATCATCGCTAATTCGTTTTTCTACGGGACCTACATCGCGATTTCGAAGCGTCTGCTCGATCGTTACAACGCGCTCACGGTCATCACCTGGATATTCATAATCGGGTCCGTGCCGACGGCTCCAATTGGCGCAGTTAGTCTGGCCCAGGTCCCGTTGAAGGAAGTGTCGATGTTGGTTTGGCTTTCCGTCGCGTACATTGTCCTGGTGGCGACGGTAGTCTGTTATTACTTGAATTCGTGGGCGCTGAGTCGCGTACCGCCCAGCACCGTCGCGGTTTACATTTACCTTCAGCCACTGATTGCGTTTGTGCTGGCGCCTTTGCTGCTGCATGAAAGGGTGAGTCCGCGAGCGATCATCGCGGCGGTGCTCGTCTTTGCAGGCGTAGTGATTGTTACTCGCCGCGGCCGCAGTCGCGCGATCGAAGAAGTCTCCGAACATCCGGAGGCCTTTGGGCATTAGCGGCCAGTGCAAAAGAGCCAGGCGGAAAGAGCGCAGAGCAAAGTGGTAACAGCTGGAGAAATCAGAGAACTCAAGGCAATGCGGATGAACAGTTTCGGCATTGCGTCCTTCGCCGCGCGTTAAGGGTATGACACGATCCACAGCGCACGTACATGGCGCGCGCGAATAGATGCATGATCACATAGCTGCCGCCAAGAATGGCGACAGCTAACAGAATGTTCAGCAGAGTTTGTTTCAGAGACTAGTCCGCGATTTCTCTCGCTCTGGATAAGTTGAGCGGATAGATTATGCGGCTTTCTTTGAATGCTTCTCAACCTCTCTATCCGATTGTTCGACTGACCGTTGATAGGCCTGGCCGCGATCAAAGCCTCCGCGGAACGCATTAGAGTCACAACTGTTGGCGTAGCGCGAACGCAATCCGTCGATTGACTTCTCGTACGACTCTCCGCGGCGATCCGGGTGCAAAGCCGCCTCGAAGCCTAATCGATAGTTCGCCTCGTCGACATTAAAATCGCCGCCTTGACTTGCGTAGTGAGATGCTTCCGCGTCGCGCAAACCGATCCACCATTGGTCACGCGCGGCGTCAATCGACTCAGCGCCGGCGCGCGTAAGTTCGGTGCGGGCGCGAGCGGCAACTTCGTCAGAGTCGACGACCGCGAGCACTACTGAGCGCCCTCGGCGCAGAGCATCTTCATAAAGGTAAAGCTCATCGCGCGGTAAGCCGCCGTCGATGTTTCCTTCGAGCGCCGTCCCGGCGGCGGCGCCGACTGTCGCTCCGCCAATACCGAGCAGTGCCGCGCCGATTAGTCCAAGCGCGAATACTGGTCCCACACCGGGAATTAAAGCCGTTGCGGCCACCATTCCTGCCTGCAAACCACCGGCGACGCCCAAGGCACCGCCGACGGCGCCGCCCACGGCGGTACCCATCCCGGGCTGTTCGGTTTCCGACGTAGGAATGTTCGCTTCAACGTCACTTTCCGGTGTACGCGGAGATAACACGCTGATCCGGTTTTCAGGAATTTCCAGCGATCGAAGCATAGCTGAGGCGCGCTTTGCGTCTGCAAACGAGTTAAAAATACCGACAACAGTGTTCATGACAAGATCCTCCAAAGGATCTATATGCGCACACCGTGCCACCGCGAGAGCAGTTGCAGACTTTTTTGCGGATTAGGAGTGAGTTGTGGGTTAGCTTTCGGCGGCGGGAGAGTCCTCGCCGTCGGTCTTGAAATGGAATTTCACGCGGCCACGAATCACTTCTTCGAGTGCGATCCGAGTCGGCTTATGTTTGGTCTGATCGATGTCGATCCGAGGCCGCGCACCACGCTGCAATTGCTTGCTTCGCTTGGCTGCGAGAATGATCAAACGGTATTTCGAATCGATATCGGGCGCGGTATCTGTCGCGTCATCAAGTTCTTCTGTAATCGTTGCCATTGTCATTATTTACTTAGCTCCTCACAAAACAGGGGATTGATAATTAGATTTCTGCGGCCGCGCCGACGCGCGCAAAGTCTGCAAGCGATTCGGCCGCGGCGCATTCCTGTCGCTCGCGACGCGCGCGCTCGGCAAGGATCACCGCGGACAACTGGGCTGAGGCGCGGTTAATGTCATCGTTGAGAATCACGTATTGAAAATTCTGGTACTGTTGCACTTCACTCGGAGCGCCGTGCAATCGTCGTTGCAACTCGCTTTCGGAATCAGTTGCGCGCGCCACCAAACGGTTCCGCAGCAACTCGAACGAGGGCGGCAGGATAAAAACAGTCACTGCGTCGGATACGAGTCCACGAATACTCTCAGCGCCCTGCACATCAATTTCGAGAATGATGTCTCGACCGGCGGCGCGCTCGCGTTCCACTTGCTTGTGGCTGGTGCCGTACAGGTGCCCGTATACGTTTGCCCATTCAAGGAACTCACCGCGTTGAATCATTTCTTCAAACGCGGGCTTCGTCACGAAAAAGTATTCGCGCCCTTCCTGCTCACCGGGACGCGGCGCTCGCGTCGTGTACGAGACCGAGTAGCTGACGCCCGGCAGTGTCTGCAAAACTCGATCAATCAAAGTCCCTTTGCCGCCGCCCGAGGGCGAGCTGACAACTATCAGCATTCCGCGGCTGTTTTTGTTTTCAGGGGTTGTCGAGTTCGCGTGTGTCAGCTCATTCGACATTTTGCACTTGTTCGCGCAGTTTCTCAACCTCGGCCTTAATGGCCAACGCTGCTTCTTTGATGGATATTTCCGTGGATTTCGAAAGCACAGTGTTGGCTTCGCGGTTCAATTCCTGGAGCAGAAAGTCGAGCCGTTTGCCGACTTCTTCATCAGATTCCAGCGCTTCGCCAAACTGTTCGACGTGACTGCGCAGCCGGGCGAGCTCTTCGGTGATGTCGCTGCGATCGGCGAGATAGGCGACTTCCTGCGCCAGCCGGGTCGCGTCCAACTCAATCGACTGGCCGCCGCGCGATACCAGTTCCGAGATGCGTTTCTGAAGTCTCTGTTGATAACCGTCCATCAACCCGGCGGCGGCGCCTTCGATCTGCGGAATCTTTAGCAGGATGGTCTGCAAGCGATTTCGCATCTCGTTGCCGAGTGACTGGCCCTCGACGTCGCGCATCTGTTCGAGATTGTCGAGAGCTTGATCAATGGCGCTCTCGATTCCGCTAACCATTTCGTCCGTCAGTTCATTACGCGGAGAAGCGAGAGCCCCGGGCAAGCGCGCGATCGCGCTCACATCGATGTCTCCGGACAAATTGAATTGACGCTGAATTTCGCGTAGCGCGTTTACATACGCGGCCACGACTGATTGATTGATCTGATAACTCGAAGCTTCGCCGGTTCGGTCAAAATTTATGTTTAGATCGACGCGGCCGCGCGATAAGCGTGTGTTGACGCGCTTCCGAATGTCCATTTCCAGCGAAGAAATCTCCTGCGGCCCGCGCACATGAACGTCGAGATAACGATTGTTGACGGTCTTGATTTCAACGCCGACGGCGAAACCGTCGCCCGTCGCCGCACCGCGTCCAAATCCAGTCATTGATTTCATAAGAGTAAGCAGTTAGCAGTGAGCAGTAAGCAGTTGTTGGCGACTAACGTAAGCTTCGTCGCAGCCCGTATGTGATCGCTAAACATTCATCTACCAATCCTTCGGCGGCGCTGAACTTCGCAGCATTCAGGTAACCGATGCGAAAGGCAATTTCAAGTTGAGTAGCTATCTCGTTCAACGATCCGATAGCCATTAACAAATACTGCTTGAAGTGAACTGGAGATCGCCCGGCGGCGCCTTCGGCGATGTTCGAAGGAACTGAGACGGCAGCCCTGCGAATTTGTGATGTAAGTCCGTAGATCTCTTCGCGCGGAAAGGTATTCGTGAGTTCATAGAGTCTTTCAACCAGCTCCATGCTCTTTTGCCAAGCAGCTAATCTCTTGTGTGGTTTGCTCATTCTGAGTTCTCCTCTCAATGGTGGAAGTTTTGACTGCTTACTGCTCACTGCTCACTGCCAACTAATTGTTGCTCTTCCTCCTCGTCGGCAAATTGGAGTTCGTACAGCCGCTGATACTGGCCGCCCTGTGCCAGTAATTCGCCGTGCGTTCCTTGCTCGATGATGCGGCCGGCTTCCATCACGATGATCGTGTCGGCGCGCCGCACGGTCGACAAACGGTGCGCGATCACGATCGTCGTGCGGTTCTGAATTAGGTTCGCAATCGCTCGCTGCACCAACTGCTCTGATTCGGCGTCGAGCGCTGAAGTGGCTTCATCCAGAATCAGCACCGGCGCATCTATCAAGACTGCTCGCGCGATTGCTAACCGCTGCCGCTGTCCGCCCGAAAGAAAGGTGCCACGCTCACCAATTATCGTGTCATAGCCTTGCGGCAGGCCCATAATGAACTCGTGCGCAAAAGCCGTGCGGGCGGCCGCGTGCACTTCTTCATCAGACGCTTCCGGCCGGCCGTAGGTAATGTTATAGCGCACAGTGTCGTTGAACAGCACCGTTTCCTGTGTCACCAAAGCAATCTGCCGGCGCAGGCTTTCAATGCGCGCATCGCGCAAATCAATTCCATCCCATAAAACAGCGCCGGACTTCGGATCGTGAAAGCGCGGCAGTAACTTCGTCAAAGTCGATTTGCCGCCACCTGACTCTCCCACCAGCGCCGCCATCTTTCCGACCGGAACGGTGAGGCTAACATTCTGGAGCACGGGGCGTCCCTCGTTAGCATAGCCAAAATAAACTTGTCGAAATTCGATTTCCTGTCTGAGGGGAGCCAGCTCGATTGCATCATGCTTTTCCGGGATCTCAGCCCGCTCATCCATAACTTCCCAGACATCCCGCGCTGCTGCGAGTGCCTGCGACATTGAGTTCTGCAAGCGCGAGAGCTTGCGCATGGGGTCGTAGCTGCGAAACAGGAAGAAAAGAAACGTCAGAAACTGTGCCTGATTCATTCGGCCCAGCCGAATCTCGCGTTCCCCAAAAAAAAGCAAAGCCGCGACAAACAGGACCCCAATGAACTCGATGATCGGCGGCGACATGCCGGCGATGCTCGCTGAACGTAGATGGGCGCGCCGAATGCGTTGGGCGACGCGGCTGAATCGTGATTGTTCGCGCGGCTCGGCTTGATACGCTTTGACGATATTCTGATTGGCCAGGGCCTCTTGCGCGGTATCAGTCAAGTGCTTGCTGCCTTCGAACGATTCGCGCGCCAGCTTGCGCAGCGATGAGCCGAACTTGACTGTGAGCCAGGCGATGGGAGGCGCGATTAAAAGCGAACCCAGTGACAGTCTCCAATTGTAATAGAACGCCGCAATCAGAAATGCGATGAGAGTGAATCCTTCACGCAGCAGATCGCGGAGCGTGTGCGTTACTGCCGTTTCAATCGCTGCCGCGCTGGAAATCAAACGGGAAACTAAGTAGTTGGTTCGATGCCGCTCAAAGAACGCCGCTGACTGTGTCAGCAGATGCGCATAGAGATCCTGTCGCAAGCGCAGAATGGAAGACTGGCCGATATAGGCCATCAGATAGGTCGAAAGATATTCGGCAATACCTTTGACTAGAGTAAAACCAATCAGCAGTAGCGCGATGGTTCGCCACGCGGCCAAGCCGGAGGCAGGAATTAACTTCTGCAGCCCAAATAGCGTTTCGGTGCGCTGTCCGTTGCGCGCAAATGCCTGATCGAAGATCGGCACAATCAACGCGCCAATTGCCGTCTCCAGCAGACTGACCACCACCATTGCCAGCGTGGCAATGACAAATGTCCCAGTGTGGGGGACCAGGTACTTCAACAGCCGCCGGAGATCACGCATGGAATTCGAGGTTAGATTCGACTGACAGGAACTGTGTCAGGCAGACCAACGATGTGCAAGCAGCGAATATACTTAGCGAATAGGTTTGACGCAAGGGGCATAGGCTGTTCATACTAAGGCGAAACCCCTGAAGCTACAGCAGATTACCATTAGCCGCTGTGGAAACTCCGCCAGCGACGAGAAGGAAAAATGCCGTGGATCCCGAACAGACTGAGCGCCAACGAAAACTAATGATTGTGGACGACGATGCCGAGATGCGCACGCTTCTGGCAGAGTACTTTCGCAGGCTTGGTTTTGAAGTCGCGGAAAAAGAAAATGGTCACGCCGCCTTGCAGACCGTGGCGAACGACCGCTTCGATTGCTTCATTCTTGACGTCGCGATGCCGGAAATGTCGGGCATCGATCTGCTGAAGAAGATGCGCGAGCGGGGCATCACCACGCCGGCGCTGTTTCTGACGGCGCATGATCTGTTAGACGACAAGGTCGCGGGCTTTGAAGCAGGTGCTGACGATTATCTGGCGAAGCCTTTTAGCCCGCGCGAACTCGAGTACCGCATCGAAGCGCTGCTGCGCCGCGGGCAGATGACGCCGGAAGCGGCGGGTGACGGCGAGCGTTTGGAGATCGGCGATTTGGTAGTAGACAAGCGGCGGCATGAAGTCTCGCGGGCCGGGCAGCGGGTCGATCTAACTCCGCTCGAGTTTCAGATTCTGGAATTGCTGGCTTCCGAGCCTGGACGGGCGTGGTCACGAAATGATTTGCTTGATCGCGTCTGGAGCACTGAGTACGAAGGCTACCAGCGCAATATCGATCCGCATATCAACCGTTTGCGCAAGAAGCTGGAGAATGATCCGAAAAATCCGCATTACGTTCTGACGGTGCGCGGCGTTGGCTACAAGCTTAACGATAACCCCTGAGCCTACGGTCAGACCGCCCATTTAGTAGCCCAGCGAGGGAACGGACTCCCATTCGTCGTTTCATTATCACTGAGATGATCTATGCACCCCACGGCCGGTTTTTAGTCCTGGTGGCAGCCGCCCTTTTGTTTGGGAGCGCTGTGCTAGCGCAGCGGACCCCAACGGTCTTTGCGTCGCCCTACAAACTCGCGCCACAGACATTAGTTACTGTTCGCTGGGGAGCTCGACCCGGTGTGTCCCGCTACCGCCTGCAGTTCGCAAATGATCGAGACTTCGCGGACATCGTGTTCGACCGAGTTGTGAACGGACATGAATATCAAGTCAACGATCTCCCGCCGGGAAAATACTTTTGGCGAGTCGCGCCTTTGGATCCCCAGCTCGGTGCTTTCTCATCGGCCGGGGTGATTGACGTTGTTGAGAAGGCAAAGCCGAGTGCCGCGGTTGGTGCGGTACCTGCTCAGAATTCATCGTCCCAGAACAGCCCTGCGCAGGTTGTGGCTCGCCGAGGTTGGTATGCCGCATTAACCGACGTTTCAAAACCGATTCCGGCGCACCTCCGATCACTAGAACGGGTTGAGATCGTCGCGACTACTAACGAAGGTCGAGTAATCGCGCTCGATGGTTTGAGCGGAGTTGCGTTGTGGATCCGTCAACTGAACATGAAAACGGGGACAGCGCCGCTTGCCGTCGCAGTTCGCGACCGTAGCGGGCTGGAAAACGTCCTGGTCTTGTCCGGGACCGCGGCGATGCTTTTCGACGGCAAAACTGGTCGCGAAATCTGGCACGGCACATTGCCCGCCGTTGTTTCTACCGCCGTCGCTGCCGGCGACAAAGTGTTCGCGATTGACGACTCGCGACAACGGCTTTTCCTAATCGACGCTACGACCGCGAAGCTAATTTCAAACGTCCGCCTGCCCAGTCGTGCAGTTGATCCTCCGGTAATCACCAACATCCTCGCTACCCAGTCCGCGCTCATTGCGCTGGAAGACGGGCGGCTTCAGATTTTTGATGAAACCGGAAAGTTAGTTCGCAGTGGCGACGCAGCCGCTCCCATCACCACTGCGCCATTGTTTGTGAGAACGCCGCACGGGCAATTTGTTCTCGTTGGCACAGGCCACGCATTGACCGCACTCAACGCTGAGACACTGAGTCCACTTGGACGTGTGACACTGAAAGATTCACCGCGAGGAAGTCTGTTCGCGCAAGACCTCGACAGCGATGGCACTCCCGAAGTTATCTTGTTCACAGACAGCGGTCGCGTTGTAGTCGTGAAGTCCGATGAAGGCAAAGTTGTCTGGGAGGCGGACGCCAAACGAGCTGAAGCAGCGGCTTTCGCGGACGTGAACGGAGATCAGGTGTGGGACTTGCTGATGACGGGAAGGGAAGGCGCGGCGTTCGCTTTGTCGGGCCGTGACGGCGCCATCGTTTGGAAGGATGAAACGTTCAACCCGGTGGTGACCAATCATGCGCCCGCCGGCCCGCAACGATCCTCGCTGGTAGTGTCGTCGCCATCAAGTGTGTTATTCATTGCGACTGATCCCGGCCGCGGAGGTCTGCGCGCTCTCGAATTTCCGCAGGCCTTGACGCCCCGAAAATAGAAGTTGCTGCGTCAGCGAACTAATATGCTTTGGTACCTCGGCTTATTCTTCCTTTCAGTTTGGGTCATCGAAAAACTCCTGCTACACAAAGGCGGCTTTGTCCACACCCTGCTTATTGCTGCCATCGGCTGCTTTGCGGTTCAGTTCGCGCAACGCCAAAGAACGCGTGAATCCGAGCGATCCGCGCGGCGCTGACGGCCCAGCCTTGCGGAATATTTACTCCCTCGGCAACAATTGAGTTTGGGCCGCGCATCAGAATTAACGTCATACGACGCGCTGATCAGTCTTTTCGGCCGCCAAACAAAGCTCAACGGGCCACGGCCTGTTGCACGAATCAAGAGGTGCCAATGAAAGTTGCTCGTCTCCTGAAACCGTCCATCGCCATATTGTTTCTCGCGCTCGCAATCGTGGTCCCGGCGCAAAACGATTCACGCCGCACTACCATTGCGATCACTTATCCGCTGAATCAAACGATTGAAGTGCCGTTTCACGGCACGACACGTTTGCCGCGTTTGAAGGGTGACGCCAAGGTGCGTAGACAAGGAAGGCGCGGCACGCGGGTCGAGCTGAACATCGACAACATGCCCCGGGCGTACGAGCTGGGCAGCGTCTACACGACATTTGTACTGTGGGCGATCTCGCCCAGCGGGCACGTTGATAATCTCGGCGAGATCAAACGCAGCGGCAGCATGGTGGTTGATTCGAAGATCGACGTCACGACCCCACTGCAGAGTTTTGCCTTGATTGTGACGGCTGAACCGCACTTCCTGGTGCGCGCTCCGAGCCGCATGGTTGTGCTCGAGAACTTGAAACCCGCAACGCCGAAGGACGCACAGGTCGAGATTGTGCCGGTCCAATACATCGGCAACAGCAGCGACTATTTTCGTGATTCATCTGTGCCCACGATTGCGGAATCTGACTTTCGCGATATTCCCAACGCGTTGCTGGGCGCTCGTCAGGCCATAAACCTCGCTCGCTATGCGGGGGCTGAACGCGATGCGCCAAATGAATTGCGCACCGCCGAAGCCGATTTGGCGCAAGCAGAAGGCGCCTGGCGTATGCACTCAGCTGAACGCGATATCGACATTCTGGCGCGCCAGGCGATCGGCAGCGGCGTGAAGGCTGAAGACATGGCGCTCGCGCGCCGGACCGCACGTGAACGTCGCGAAGAACTAGAGCGCCGCGATGCTGCCGTGCGGGCTGCCGAGGACGATGCCGCTAATGCAAATCAGGAAATTTCACGTTTGAAGCGCGAACTCGAAAACGAGCGACATGCGCGCGAACTCGCGGAACGCGATTCGTTGAACTCTCAGGAGCAACTACGCGATGCGCGCACGGAAATCGCTCGCCAGCGCGACGAGTTGCAAACGGTTCGCGCCGAGTCGGAAGACGCGAAAGTGCGCCTGGCAAGACTGGAAGGTGAGAAGCAGGCAGAAGAAGCGCGCAAGGCTGCCGAAAACAAGGTGGCCCAACAACAAGCCACTTCTGCAAGCCTTCATCAATCATTGAGCAAGTTCGGCATCGTGCGCGACGGTGACCGAGGCATGACACTCGTGCTTCCGGAATCATTCTGGGCCAGTCCGCGTTCGAGTAACCTAACAGCCGCAGCCGCGGTGAAGCTCGATCAAATTGGTGCGCTGCTGGCGAACAATCCCGATTACCAAATCTCGATCAGTACATACACTGACAATAGCGGCAAGCCGGACGCGCTGCAGCAACTGACCGACGATCGTGCCCGTGTACTTTCTGAAAAGCTTGCGGCCGCTGGAGTTGACGTGACGCGCATGCAAATGAATGGCATGGGCTCGACAAATCCAGTCGCCCCGAATACGACGCTGGCCGGTCGGGCAAAGAATCGACGGACGGAACTGACGTTGAATCTCTCAGGTGGACAGTAAGGCTGGCTGGCGTTAGCTCAGAAGGGCCTTGTCTCAAGAATCCGAGAACGCTATGCGGCTCCGCCGCCTGATGTGCGGAAGCGCTCCGCGCTTCCGTCAACCCGCATAAATAAAATACTGGGGCTGCGCCCCGACGACAGGGCATAGCCCCGATTTCTTCAACGCAGCTCCGAAAGGCCAGAGGCCTTCCGCACATCAGGCGGCATAGCCGCAGAAGCGAAGCGACTTTTCAGGTAAACGCGCCCATAGCGAAGTGGCAGGGCACCGACGGCGCCGAACCTTCGCGCCACAGCCTTCCGGTAGTATTCTCACCGCGATGTCCCTGCTCGAAACGCTCCAACTAATCGGTTACAGCTTGGGCGCAGTCTTGCCACTTTGGTTGGCTTACGTGCTCCTGCGTCAGCGAGTTGGGCTAGTCACGGTCGAACGCTTGCTGCTGGCGCTGGCGGCATGCATGGTGGGCTGGCACGGCGGCAACCTCGTCATCACGTTACGCAGTCTGCTCGGTTTGCCACACGCCGAATGGATTATTCCCCTGCGCACCGCGAACACCATCGCGCTCATCAGCATTACGCTCTGCTACTCGCTGCTACTTCATGTTCATTTGCATCTCTGGGCGGGAGCTCAAAACCGTCCACTGAATCGGACGGAGCGCATTCGCGCCTTTCTCTCTTACGTTCCATGCGTTTTCCTGGTCCTGGCGATTCCCCGGATTTGGTCGGGGTCTTACCAGCCGATGATCGCGAAGGAGTCTTCCTTCGTGCTGCCATTTTCGCTGTGGGTCGTTTATTCGTTGACCGTCTGCGCGATCACAGAACTCTTGGTCGCGCGACGATCAGAATCAGCCAGCGAGCGGCGCATTCTACTAACGCTGGCGATTTCGTTTGTTGCCATCGCCGTCCTGATTCTATCGGCTCTTGGTTTGGGGCTGGGTCGCGGAACCCTGGCCGGTTTGTATCTGCAAACATTTGCGAATCTGGGTTCGTTGCTGCCCTCGGCGCTGCTGGCGTACTACATCTATCGTTATCGGTATCTCGAGCTGATCATCAAAGAGAGTCTGGTCGTCGCGACGTTCGCCGCGGTTGTCCTGGCCGTTTATGTGTACGGCATCCGCCGCATCGGGGACTGGGTCAACGCCCGATATGGCGTGCGCGCCGCGGTCGTGGAAGCAATTCTAATACTTGGTTTGACATTGCTGGCGGCGCCGATGCGTGGCGCGCTTGAGCGATGGTTTCGGTCCCTGTTTGAGCGCGAGACGGCTCTCTATCGCGACGTGGTCGCCAGCGTCGGCGCGCAGGTTGGCCAGTTCCGTGAACTATCGGAATTGGTCGCGTTTCTCGAGTCCCAAATATCGGCGGCCTTGCCGCTGCGACGCGTCAAGATCACGCTTGATGCAAGCGCCACTAATCATAACGGTCATCTAACTGCCGACCCGACAAATGAAGAGTTCGACGCCGCGTTCCCCCTGCAACGTGAAGATCGCGTACTCGGCAAGCTCTTGATTAAGGCGCCGGGAGCACTGACTTCTGACGTTCGCGCGGTGCTGGAGGTGCTCGCAGGTCAAATCGCAATCGCGATCGACGATTGGCGGCTGGTGGCCGAGAACGTGCGGCTGGAACGCAAAGTTGCAGAAGGCGAGAGACTGGCGGCATTGGGCCAGATGGCCGCCACAGTCGCGCATGAGGTCAAGAATCCTCTGTCAGCAATCAAGTCTATCGCGCAGGTGATGAGTGAGGACGAAGCGTTGAAGGAACAGCACGCGCGCGATCTCACGCTCATCGTCGGCGAGACCGATCGACTGAACACCACCGTCAGTCAATTGCTCAGCTTCGCGCGCGCGCAGACACCGGCGGCAGCGCCGGCAACGGCCGATGAGATTGTGCATAACGTGGTGAATCTCTTTCGCGCCGATGCCGACGAACGTAGCGTCGAGTTACGCGCCATAGCGACAGTGGCAGCTCCGCTCGATGGCGTGCAAACGGCAGCCGTCCGGGATGCTCTGTCAAACCTCGTGTTGAATGCTTTGCAAGCCACACCGCGTGGCGGCGACATTAAGGTCGAAGCTGCGGAAGACGCCGCTGACATTGTCTTTCGTGTCGGTGACAGCGGTCCGGGAATTCCCGAAGCGATGCGCGAAAAGGTTTGGCAACCGTTCTTTACCACGAGACAGAGAGGCACCGGCCTGGGCCTCGCCATTGTGCGCAAGCGCATGCAGGAAGCGGGTGGCTCAGCGAAACTCGTTGCCTCGCGCAACGGCAAGGGAGCGCACTTCGAATTGCGAGTCTCGTGTCAGAAGGGCAATGAGATACTTAAATAATCAGGAAGTGTTGAGCGTCGCGAACATGAACGCCGAAGGCGTTCACCACCTCCAGCCCAGGGTTGACGCGCGCTAGCGCGGCTACCCTGGGTAATGAGCCAACAGGGCAGAGCAACCCTTAAAGGGTTGCGGAACCCCGCAGGCACACCGGTGTTGAATTGGGATTTACAAAAATGTGAACCTTTCGGCGCGAACTATTTCGCAACCCTTTCAGGGTTGGGACCTGTTTTGTCTTGACTACCCAAGGTAGCACGCTGGCGCGCGCAACCCTGGGCTGAAGGTAGCAAACGCCTTCGGCGTTTAATGCACGAGCCGTTGATTACTCAAGTATGTCTTTGCCCTCAAAAGCCCGAGCGTAGTGAGGCCCGGTGTGAATCTCTAATTCCCGAAGCCCGCGTAACCTCGCTCACTCTCGGGTTTCAGATACTCTGGAACTTTTGCTTACGATCTGCGTGACACCAATCGGACGAGCGACGATACCTGCCGCACAGAGCGAACAGGCTCTCCGCCTGTCGCCGCCTTCGCAACTCAAACGGGCCGCGTAGTCCGTTCTACACAAAAGGAGAAACCGAGTGATGTTACAGAAGAGAATTATTCTATTGGTGTGCGCGCTGATCATCTGCGCAGGTGCACAGGTCGCGCTGGCGCAGGAATCCAGTACACCACAGAAGTCAGTAAACGCATTACCGCGCGAGGACGAGACTAACCTCGACACCCAGCTCTATTTGATACTTGCCACGAATCGCGAGACTGAAGAAGGCAAGTTACCCGCCGTGCTGCAACCTGTGGTCACGAGGCTTCGCGAGAATCTCGCGTTTAAGCATTACAGCCTCGCAGCGTCTTTTTTGAACCGCGTCCGGCACAATGGACATCTCGAGATGCTGTGGGTGGGCGGGCCTTTGCTGGCACCAGCGTCATCACCCATGGGCAATCCCAGCTTCAATGAGTTCACGGCGGGACGCATGCGGCTGGAAAGAGATGCTAACGGGCGCGAGGTAATTCAGATGATCGATTTCAGATTTGGATCGCGCGTGCCGATCATTACCGCGCAACCCGGTACGACTAACGCCTCGACAAATTTGGCGGGAGGATTTCCGGTGATCAACTATCAGCAGATAGGTCTACGGACGGATATCAGCATGACTGAGGGGACACCGGTGATTGCGGGCACGCTCAACGTCGGTCCTTCTGGCGACGCGATCATCGTGGTGGTTTCGGCAAAGCGAGCGGCGAACTAATCCACAGATTTTTTGGACAACAGAGGAGGCGGGCTCACTGCCCGCCTTTTTTTGTACGTCCGCGTAAGTCTGGCACACGATGCGCAAGGAAACGCGTCGAGAATTCAGAGAGGGCGGGCATCTGTCCCCGCATTGTATTAAACTGCATGAGTTTCAGAATGAGCCCGACTAACCTAAAACTGTTAATTGTTGACGACGAAGAAGCCGCGCGTTATGGGATGCGGCGCGCCCTGGAAAGCTTTGGCTGCGAGATTGCCGAAGCGGGCAGCGCTGAATCTGCGCATGCGTTGATGCGCGATGCGAAGTTCGACCTGTTGTTGCTTGACGTAAACCTGCCGGGCCTGAGTGGCCTTGAGTTTCT
>DATNEI010000188.1:0-22672 GCA_035606795.1 Pyrinomonadaceae bacterium | reverse complement strand
TGGTGATGAGCTAGCCCTTTGCTCTTAGCTCTTAGCTCTTAGCTCTTAGCTCTTAGCTCTTAGCTCTTAGCTCTTAGCTCTTAGCTCTTAGCTCTTAGCTCTTAGCTCTTAGCTCTTAGCTCTTAGCTCTTACCTCTTACCTCTTACCTCTTACCTCTTACCTCTTACCTCTTACCTCTTACCTCTTTGCTCCTTGCTCTTAGCTCTTAGCTCTTAGCTCTTAGCTCTTTGCTCTTAGCTCTTTGCTCTTTGCTCTTTAGCTACCGGTTCGAATTCTTTTTCGGCGTGTTCGCCCACGAACTTTTCCAGAACCACACGACCGCTCGGTAGTAACTTCTCTACGCGAAAAGTTCGTTCAGACCCTTCGCGACCTGGCATTACTTCGGCGCGAAAAACGACTTCCATTCCGGGCCGAGCCCAGATATCCGCGCCGCGTTTTCCACGCCGCCTGCGCCCGCCATCATTTCGAATCATCAATGCTCCAATCGCGCCTACGGCGCCGGCTGCCAAAGCCAAACCACCCAACACCCGCTTCGTCGCCTTTTTCATCTTCAACCAGTCTCAGCAGCGATTGTGCGGCAAAAAGCGATCAAATCAAACCGAACTCGGATTAACTCGCCAGCAACAGTCATTCCCCAAACGAAAAGCGCGGCAACCTGGATAGTCGCCGCGCCCTTTTAAATCTGAATTAGGCTTAGTGGCACAAAGAGTCGAGTTTTCCCGCACTGCTCGGATATATGGGCAGGCCGCTAACCGCGCGTTCGGCGTTCATGGCAGTGAAATTCGACCATTCCGAGGGCACTTTGTCTTCCGGGAAAATGGCTTCGACCGGGCATTCCGGTACGCACGCGTCACAATCAATGCAGGTCTCGGGATTAATCACCAGCATGTCGTCATCGATATGGAATGCATCAACGGGGCAAACGACCGCACAGTCTGTGTAGCGGCAATTAACGCAAGGTTCAGCGACCACGTAGGTCATAGACGAATCATCCTCCAGCTGTGATTCAGTTATTGCGCTCCAAAGGATTAGAGCGCGGCCATCCTAACAGGAGCCCGCATCGTCGCGCAATTCTAGTTCTGGGCTTCAGCTTGAGTTTTCCAGGTCAATTGCGGCGCGCCACTTTTGAAATCATAAAACTCAAGATCGATTTCCGTGAACATCTTAGCCAGCATGATTATCTGACCTGTGTGCATCGAAAAGTGTTCGACAACGTGCAGGATCGCGGGCAGCGCGGAAACCTCAAGGCCCTGAATGGTAAACCGGTCGAGCAGTCGCGCTTCATCAAAGTGAGCGAGTGTCTGATCTGCTTCGCGCAGGGCGTCGCGCAGTCGCGCCAGGAGATCGTCCCGCGGTATCACATCGCGTTGCGCAAACTCTGCATCGCGATCACGCGCGTCCGGAGCGCCTCCCAAACCAACAACGATCCATTGCCGCACGTTTCCGCTGAGATGGAGCAGCAGGTTGCCAATGCTGTTTGAAGCCGGGTTTGCGCGCCACCAGATTTGTTCGTCGCTAAGCAAGCCGAGGCAGCGTTCGATCTTCGGAAGATAGTCTCCCAGTAATAACGAACGAGATTCTTTCAAAAACGAGGCGCCGAGGGTGCTCATCTTCGGTCACTCTTCACTTCCCGGTGGACGTTTGTGTTTAGCCTTGCGGCCCGCAGGGCGGGCTTTATCGTCGGGCTTGGCGTGCTCGATCGGATGTCCGGGAGGCGCAAGGCGACGACGGATTGAGTCGATGATCGACCTCTGTCGTCGACGCCGCTTCGACCGTGCAGTTTTCATCGCTGTTGGAAAATTCCTTAAGCGATGCTAAGCCGCAGCACCCGAAGTGTCAATCAGTTTTTGGCGTAGTGATTACAGAAGAAAAGCGCGAGGTTTACGCTTCGTTCGGCTGGCGAGCACGGATCAGGTTTTCGATTGCTTTTGAAGTTTCCACGCGCTGTCTCTGCTGGAAATCATTGACCCAGCTGGTGACCGTCGAAACCATATCCGTCGGCCGCTTGCGTTTGTTATTTCGTGCTGCGCGCGAACTGGCTTTCTTCTGGACGCGCTCTTCGCGCTTAATGACTTTTACAACTTTCTTTTCTGACATTTTCTCAAATTTCAACGTCGCTGCCGTAAGCAGAACGTCGCTTTCTGTGATTAGATTTAACGATAACTATTGACGAAAGTTCCGATTGGAATTTGCCGTCTTTTCCGGGAAAGCGCTACTTAGACGTTCAGCGGAGGCAGTTGGTTGCTGAACGTTAATTGTCTCTCGGCCAGCAGAATAACATGCTGCGGCTCGAAAAAGCCAATGAATTATTGCACTTGACTGGGCCCGTGCTTGGCCTGCATGTCCAGGCGCCAAAGTCTGCGCTGCGTCCGGAACGCCAAAATCGCCAGTACAACCAGTGCACCGAGCGCGAGATAAGGCAACACGCCTTTTACCGGACGGGTGCCGAATTTGATGATTAAAGCGTTAATAACGATGAGCGCCACGCGCATTTCTGTCGGTCCGAACCTGGCAAAGCTGACTTTGAACTGCTCCGTGGTTGCCAGCAACAAGTAAGTGTGGAACATCAGCGCGCTGAACACGCACAGCACCAGTAGCATGTTGAAAAACGCGCGCTCAGGAATTAGCAGTGTGTAGCCGAGCAGGATCGAACAGAGAAATCCATAGTCGAACAAATGATCCATGTAAAAGCCCCACTTGCACAAACCGGTGTCACGGTATTTGCCGAGCTTGCCATCGAAGTGATCCGTGAAGTAGTGGAGCACGATCATTACGTTGACCATCCAGAGCCAGCGCAGGTTCGTCTTCGCGAGATAGCAAAACCCGACGATACCCAGCGACCAGATTGGCGTCAGCAAAGTGAGATGATACGTCTCAATCCAGCGGGGAATGCGTGGCAACACGAAACGTGCCAGCTTCCGCTCGAGCGGCACCAGCAAACCTGAATTGGACTTTCCGGCTCCCGCGAATTTCTGGGGACCGTAGACTCGGGTCGACCATTCCTTCAATTGGACTTCGTCGATCACGGTTGCTGCTTCTTGCATTTGATTACCTCGGGGTCTCAACCCCATCCAGCAAACAGTAAGCCAGAGGCTTCAGCTATCGAACTTCCGAATGCTAGTGGGCGCAACCTTGCGGCCGAGGCGAGGATGGCAGCATTAGTCCGACAGATGTCTGAATTTTGACCGGTTTTCGCCGATCAGTTTAGATGAAAACTACAGATTGTGACGTGGGTATCTCGAATCGCTTGCGGCAACGCTGGTTGCGGCAGGCCAACATGTCATCGATGCGCACCATGTAGTCGCGGGATTTGGCGAATTGCGCGCGATCCATTTCACTCGCGCCACGCGGCGGTGCGGACTTTCTTCTGCGCGTCAACCAGCGAACATCGTAATCGGCGCGCTCACGGCAAAAAGGGCAGACGAAACTGGCCCGTTTGGTTTCCTGCTTCTCGTTAAAAAAATCGCTTTCTCGCATTATTGGTTCCTGCCCGCGGCTGTGGCCCGCTTGTGCGGCAATCGCTCGATTGACTGCAACAAGCGCACTGCATCTACCGGCGCCGGCTCGTAGGCGTCCGCTCCCAGCGACAATGCCAGCGAAGGTTGGCCGGTGCCCCACTCCCCCACCACCACAATCCGAGTAGTTTTGAAAATCGCAGTGCTCCTAATTTGCTTGATGAAATCGAAAGCGTCCGGGATCGAGACGAGGTCGATGGCGACTACGTCAAACGCCGTGCGCGTCAGTTGATTGAAGGCACGCCTCACACCGCCCGCGAATGAAACTGCGATGCCGCGCGCACGCAAGGAACGACGCAACGCATGACGCCGGTTCGCGGCGTTTACGATCAAGATTCGTTCGGAGTGGCTCGGCTGCATCTCGTTTATCGTTCTGGTCTGTTACCTTCGCAAAGATCTCGAAGATACTGAAAGCTGTAGATGCCTGTCTCGTGACCGTCGCTCCAGCGAAAATTCAACGCGTAACGGCCGACAATGCTCAGATCGCCAATCTCGATTTCGTCGGATATCGCTTGCGGCTTCAGCGTTCGCTCCCCCGTCCATTCGTCTACGCATTGAGCGCACGGACACGCGCGTCGCAACGAAACGGCCGTATACTCGCACACCCGCCCGTCCGCCCAGGTAATTCGCAAACGACTGTTGCTTTCCTGCGAAATCTCGGTCGGCTCAATTGCCTGTCGTCTCGTTGCTGCATCAATCATTACTGCTCACTGCTCACTGCTTACTGAATTAAGTGCCTCTTCTATTGCCTGCGCCTTCACCCCGTAATGCGAAGCGCTCCAGAGTACTCTGTCACCGCGCACAAGCAGAGCCTGCGGCGTTTCGTGTTGGACTCCGAAGCGACGCGCAATCTCATCAGAGACCTCCCGCGCCTGCTGCACAATAATGATCCCCACCGGGCGATCCACCTGGGACATCTCCCGGTAAACGCGGGCACTAATTCCGCAGGTATTGCTGTGCTTGAAAACGATCGCAGGATTCTCGCCGGCTTCGGAAATGAATCGCTCCAACGACTCGACATCCTCAATTTCGACAAACCCTTTGCTCGACATGTGTCGTTATCTTAGACGCATTCGGCTGGCATGTCACCGACCTGCGCTGAATTGTGGGGGGTTCGTTCGAGCGATCGTTGACGAGGACTAGCGCCAGCGCGCCTGGGCTGCGCTCGCGAGTCGCCAAATAAAGCCGAGATAGGTTTGGAATGACTGCGGCGTTTCTTGCACTGTCGCCGATTGTTTACGAAACGCGGTGCCGAAAACGTGATCCCAGAAGCGATTGGTTACGCCAAAGTTCACATTCGCGAATTTGTGATGGATTTGATGGTGCACGTACAGCTTACGATATCTCGTTCCGCGAAAATTGAAATGATGATGAATATGATGCAGCGCGCTGTAAGCCAGATATCCGGTAACCATGCCGGCCCAGAAAGTGACCACGCCCCGAGCCTCCAGCTTGTAAGAAAACAGATACCAGACCAACCACAAGAAACCGGTGGTCATGAACCAGGGCATGCCGATCAGCATCTTGGGGTGCTCGTGATGCAGGCGATGCCCGGCGTGCGCCAGCGTTCTTCCCTGGTGATAAATCCAGCGGTGGAAAATGTATTCGAAGAGCGTCCAACTAAACACGCCGCCCAGGTAAGATAGGAAAAGTAAACCCAGCGAAGTGTGCAATCCCCATACATCCCAAATCACAAAGAAGATCGCGGTCGCCGGATCGCTAAAAAATCCTATCCAGTAATTTGATTGATGGGCTGCGAGCCGCTCCAGTGGTGTCTTTTGAACACCTTGCTGTTCCGGGATGTTGGACATAGCTACCTGAAGATGACAGGCGCATTCTATTCAGAACGCAACTCGTTGACAACCGGATTCTTGCGTCGCGTTTCCTGCCGAGGCGCGGCTATTTCCACTCGCCAACCAGCACGAACGGCGCCCAATAGAAAGGCGCGCTGTATTTCTTTGCGCCAATCATGGCTAACTGCGCTTCGCGCATCGCAGCAACTGGCGAGCGCGAACCGGGCGGCAGTACGCGTTTGTAAAAGTCAGTCATCAAATCTGCAGTGGATTTGTCGGCCACCGACCACAGGCTGACACCCACTGTCGGCGCGCCGGCATACATGAAAGCGCGGGTCAAACCGATCACGCCTTCGCCTCGCTTCTCTTTGCCGAGACCGGTTTCGCAGGCCGAAAGCATCACCAGCGACGGGCGCATCCTCAGATTGAAAATCTCATCAGTGCGGAGAAATCCATCCGCGGTCGTATTGCCTACCAGCGAGAGCACCACGCCCGTGAATTGCGGCCGCTCAACGTCCAGCAATCCATGCGTCGCGATGTGGACCAGGCGATAGTTCGCAACGTCGGCGCCATCGATTCGCTCTTCGTTCGCGCCCAGGTCGATCCAGGATTCGGTCTTGGCTCCGCCGGCGCGCGCAATGGCCGCAATGGCGTCCGCTTCGGCACGCGTTCCCGGCAGACGCGCCAGCCGCAAACGGCCCTCAGTGGTTCCCGCCACGTCGCCAACCGCGGCTGCCAACCCTACGCCGCGCAACTCTGACAGATTATCAGAGACACGCACGCCTTTGAGGCGCGGGTCATCGGAATTAAAAACCGGATCCGCCACGATCAGAATGCTGTTGCCACTGGCTGTCGCCACGGTGTTGCCGCGAATTGCCGCGATCACCGAGGCTGACGGCGCGTAAACGATCTCATTCGACTTGAGCAGGTACTCAAGCGAAGCATAGTCGGCGCCGCCCGTTTTCTTCACCAACGCTTCAAACGGAACGTAGCTCAACGCCCCGTCACTAACGATCAGCAAACGATTGTCGCCGATCAAACTATCAGCCGGTTCGACCACGACTTTGTAAAGCGCATTGGAAGCGGCCGCAAATGCATCGACGTTTTCCGTCGGGCCTTGCGACAGGCCGAGGCCGCGTTGCCCTTCCGCCACGTCGATGCCGACTATGCGTCGCTGCAGTTTCGGCGGGATCAACTGCGCGCGAACATCCGCGGCCAGCTGGTTGATGGCAGCCTTCGGCGGCAGCTTGAAGATTGAAATCCCTGAAGACGTCACCGCGAAGAGGTAAGACGCGTCGCTGCCCAACGCGTACTCGAGCATTACGGTCTTGGCGTCGAGAACTTTCTGTTGAATGTCCGCGAGCGCGGCCGGTTGCGACGCCGTCAACGACGCGTAACGCGGACTGGCGGTGCGAATCTGGTTTTCGTTTGCGTCAAAGTCCGCCTGAAGATCCTCTAATTCCTTTTCGAGATCCGAAGGCTTCTTCTGTTCACCCGTTGCTACGCTGACGCCAGTTAGCTGCGCGGCGATCTCCTGTTGGCGATCGAGATTCTCCTGCTTGTGTTTCAAGAGATCCGCGGGCACGCCTTCAGTGATTTGCCCATTCACTTCCGCCAGCATGTCCAACAGTGAGCGCGCGCGACCCTCTTCGGAAATGCGAAGAGCTTCGCTCGCGTATTCGAGCGCCTTGCCGCTCAAGGCGCCGCCCGCTGTAGAAGTCGACAACGCCATTTCCGCAAACGCGCTGACAGCTTCGTCATAGACATCTTTTGTGTTCGCGAGAAACGTGGTGCGCGATTCATCGGCGCGTAAACTGCCGGCGCGAATCGTCTCAATCGTCTGCAAGGCGTCGCGATAAGACGCCAGTGCTTGTTCGCGCAACTTCATCGCTTTGCCAGAGTCCTTCTCCTGCGCTGCGCTCAACCAAAAGCTGCGACCGCGGCCACGTTGCGCCGGCCACATTAGATCGAGACGCTTATCCTCTTTCGCGCCATTGGCCGCTTCGTCAAAAAGTTTGGTGGCGTCTTTGTAGCGGCCTTCTTTCAGGGCCACGTCGCCGAGGCTGGTGCGCGCCGCGATGCGAAACCGACGCGTCTGTCCCAGTTTTGCCACGATCGGCAAAGAGCCGCTACCTGCGCTCAAAGCATTTTCAAAGTGCTGCTTCGCTGCCGGCAGATCGTTATTGGCAAACGCGATCCGGCCCAGGCCGAGTTCGTATGTCATGTAAACGATCGCAATGCGATATTCGTCGAACTCCTTCTTCGCTTCCAACAAGCCGACTGCCGCGCTGGTGGGCGCCCCGATGTCCGGCTTACCAGTGGAAATACTGCCGATGATTCCCCCAATGCCGCCGAAGCGGCGACCGGTTTTCGCAACAGCGCTTTCCGGTTTCTTCACAGACATGCGCGCGTAAGCCGAGCCCGCATCCGAAAACTGCCCGAGTCGAAGATTCGTGTCGCCGATTTTCGCAAGCATCAAATTCGCATTGAACCCGTTGTCGGCGGTGCTGGCCGCTGTCTCAGTCGCGGCGGCCGCGGTAGAACCAGCGCGACTCGCGACCGTGTTCGCCGCCGTTTCTGTTTTCTGATCTGTGCCCGCGGCGGCGTCGAATGCGTCGTAGGCTTTCTGATAATGATCGAGTGCGATCTTGTACTGGCCCTGCACGAGGTAAAGATCGCCCAGAGCATCATGCGCCGCGGCCATCCCGCGCTGATTTTTTGCCTGCGTGTACAAATCCAGGGCCGTTTGCAGATACCCGATCGCTTGATCGGCGTGGCCTTGCTTGAGCAGCGTGCGACCGCGGGAAAGGGCCGCTGAAGGATCGCCCTGTTGCTGAAAGATCGTTGATGCATCGCCGTGTTCTCGACCTGCACTAACGGAGTTGGAGAATGAAAACCCGATTGCTAGAAGCAGAAAGATGAGCGCCGTAGGCGCGAAATATTTATAGAACTTCATTGCTTAATTATGTTCGAAAAGGCTTTTGACTCAAACACCTATGAATATCGGGCTGCTCCGCAGCCGCATTCGCGCAATTACTTATGAACTAAATCCACCACCGTTACCAGGATCGCTTCTCTCGACGACGCGTTAATGCGAATCACGGACGGTGGTGGAATGGATTTATCCAATCCCAACCCGCGGGTCATCGCCACTCGTTCATGTTCAGTTTGTGCCTCGCCGAAATTCCTGGTAGTGGCGACCTTCACTTCCGCTTTGCTCGCGCTCTCGATCTTTTCCCAAATATCCGCGGGCGGCTGCCACGGGCACTTGTCTTTGCTCGTGCCGCACAGCGCGACCAGTGCATCGCCCGTCGGCACAGCCGGCAGCGGCTCGCGAGTCGTGATGATATAAATGCGATCGCCGCCGGGCTGTCCGTAGAATTCGAACCAACGCAGACGCTCTTCGCTTTCGTCGCTGGACGGCACTTCGATCGGCACGTGCGCTTCGATCCAGTTGTCGCCGGCATCCAGACGCGGATCGGGGTAAATCATTTTCGGCGGACCGCCATCTTCGCTGTCAAAGATGTAGAGATAGCCATCAACGCTCGGTTCGAGCGCGAGGCGGACGCGATCGCCGGTGTGAAACTCATGCGTCGGTTGCACGCGAATACCCCGGCCGCTCGCGTCGCGCATAAAAATTGTATAGCCGAGACCAATCGCCGACTGAACTCTTTTCGCATCGTTCCGATTCGCCGCAACTACATTGGCATTTGCGCCGACCTGAATGCCGATGGAGGTGTTCGCGGCCGAATTCGCGTTCTTGTTCGCCGGCCGCGATCGATGCCGGCGTGATGGCGCATTGAGATTGGTTGTCTTGGGACGACTCTCGAGAAAAGCCCCGCGCACATCTTCGTCCTGCGCGCTAACGATAAAGACGCCGAATAAGATTGAGAGCGCTGCCCCAACGATTATTAATTTCAGTTTCATTTCAACTCCACGCAGAGTCAGAATAGTCCTTCAACTTGAAACTCGAAACTCGAAACTCGAAACTTGAAACTCGAAACTTGAAACTCAGTTTTCACTTGTGTTCAATTCGAACCCTGAAAACTACCGACGCATTTTCCGGCCCATTTTGCGGCACTTTCAAGGCCGTTTGCGGCGCCGCGCCGGATTTGATGACTTCGCTGGTGGCGGCGTTCGCCTTTGCCTGTGCCTGGAAATCGCTCCACTGTTTCAACTCAGCCGATGTTAGCGGATGTTGCGACGGCCCGGCAAAAAATTCCGGCGTCGTAAGCGGCAGCGGCGAAAACACGAACGTGAATTCGTCAGTGCCGGATGTTTCGTCCAGCCTGATAAAGTTGGCTTTAACAAATGTGTCTTCCGGAAAAGTGAAGTTCATCCCACTCTTGACTTCGTTGGTTTCCAGTCCTGACATGGGGCCGGGCTGAGCCGACAAAAACACCGTGGGCGCGTTTTTCTCGCCCGGGCCAATGATGTACAGGTAACCCTTGTCGTTGGGCGAGAAATGAAACTTAAGCTCCTGTCCCGAGCGCATGGAAATCAACTCTCCCGCGCGCACTGAATCACCCGAATCAGTATTGACTTCGACCCAGTAACGAGCAACTTCATGCATCGGGACAGACGCGTCGGCAGCCGGCGCAGTCGACGCCGTCGCCGGCTTTTCGGTGGAACGTCTTCCCATATAACGCATCAGTGCCAAACCGGTCGCACCGGCAACGAGCAACAGAACCACTACGACTGCTCCCACAATCCACAGAACTGGCGAGCGTCGTTTACTCGGCGTAGCTCCTAACTGGGTTGTCGGGATTCCGGGCGCCGCCTCGCGCGCCCTGGCCGCTTCACGAGCCGCCAGCTCCTGGGGAGACACGACCACTGTTGGAATTGTCGCCGCCTGACCCGATGCAGCCGGCGGAGTTTCAACTCCGGCATCCAGGATGGTTTTGCCGCGTCCGTCGTCTACCGTCGGTGTTGGGCGATCGGCGACAGTCACAAATCTATTGTCGCGAGGCGGCGGTCCGACCATGGTAGCTGGGATCGCGGCGCTGGCTGGACCCGCGCCGGCTAACGCAACTTCCAACTCCTTTTCGAGTTCGCCAGCCGTTGCCTGTCGCTGGCCGCGATCTTTCGCCATCGCGCGTTGGATCGCCAGACTGAATTCGACCGGGACGTCTGAACTTAGTTCGTGAAGCGGCTTCGGAGTTTCGCTGACGTGTTGTTTGCGCAGCTCGAGCATCGTCATGCCACTGAACGGACGCCGGCCGGCGACTATCTCGTACAACACGACGCCGAGCCCGTAAATGTCCGCGCGCCCGTCGATCTCCGAGTGGCCATCTGCGGGAAGTTCGCCCCACTGCTCGGGCGACATGTAGTAAGGCGTGCCGAGCATCTGACCCGCCACAGTCAGATTCGTGCTGCCGGTTTTCTCGGCACCGGCAACTTCGCGCAGCTTGGCAATGCCCAGGTCCAGCAGCTTCACAACCGAGTCGCCACCAGTGCCGGCCTTTCCGATCATGATGTTTTCAGGTTTGAGATCGCGATGCACCACGCCCATCGCGTGAGCTGCGTTCAGGACACTCATAACTGGTTTGAGAGTGGTTAACGCGTCAGCCGGTGAGAATCGTCCGCGACGTTCCAACTCGACGTCGAGAGTCGTGCCCTCGACATATTCCATGACGAGATAGATCGTGCCGTCGCTTGAGGTGCGCAGATCGTAAACCGTGACGGCGTTTGGATGGCGGAAGCGACGCGCGGCTTGTCCCTCGCGTTGAAAACGACGCAGCCACTCGGTGTTGCTGCGCATTTCGGGCGGCAGCATCTTAATCGCGACGCGGTCGCCGAGCAGAATGTGCCGCGCGCGATAGACCGCGCCCATACCACCGCGCCCCAGCAGCGCTTCAATTTGATATTGCCCGTCGAGCACGCTACCGACTAACGAGTGCGGATCTTCCTCCAACACTTCGCCATCATTGGGACAAAAGCTTACGTTGTCGTCGTACTTGTTACTGCAGGCGGGACAAAACTTCATGCGCGAGCAAGTTTACAACGAAAGTGTCAGAAGCCCGACCGTTAGGGAGGGCCACATTCATAAGCGATCAGCCGCGGATGAAAGCGGATTTGCGCAGATAGAGCAGTCCGAAACAATCTCTTTTTGATCCGCGTTTGTCCGCGAGAATCTGCGCTAATCCAACCCTCCCTCACGGTAGGGCTTCTGACACGGCAACGACTCAGTAAATCCGTTCCGCGTATTCTGCGGCCATGCGATCGCTATTGAAGGCCGGCACCAGCGTCTGGACCGCGCGCTTCATCATCGCAACCCAGCCGCGCGGGATGCCACTCGCGTCTCGATCGTAGAACCTCGGAATAACTTCCTCTTCGAGAACCTGAAACATCGATGCCGCATCGCGACGATCGGCCTCGTCATCCGTCAACTCGCTCACGTCGCTGATCGCGAAACCGTTCTGGCCGTCGTAACCTTCAAGCCACCAGCCGTCGAGCACTGAAAAATTCAGCACACCGTTCATCGCAGCCTTCTGGCCACTGGTCCCCGACGCTTCGAACGGCCGGCGCGGGACGTTCATCCAAACATCCACGCCCTGCACCAGCTGCCGCGCGACTTCCTGATCGTAATTTTCGATGAACGCCACGCGTTGCCGCACAGACGTGTCACGCTGCCACTTCAGAAGTTTTTGTAGGACAAGCTTCGCCCCCTGGTCGTGCGGATGCGCTTTACCCGCGAAGACAAATTGAATCGGGCGCTCGGAATCGTTCAAGAGTTTCGTCAGGCGTTCCTCGTCGCTCAGCAGAAGGTCCCAGCGCTTGTACCCCGCGATGCGTCGCGCGAAACCTATTGTCAGCAGAGATGGATCAAACATCGTGCGCGCAGCTTCGATGTATTCGTCACTCTCGCCGCGCGCCAGCCTGGCATCGAAACAACGGTCGCGAATAAACGCGATCAGACGCTGCTTCAACAAATTGTGTGCTTGCCAAAGTTCTTCTTCTGCAATTTTGTTGAGCGCCACTGCCCAGGCGCTCGCATGACGAGCCATTTCCAACCAGTCCTCGCCGGTCACCTCCCGGTAAACCGATCGGAGGGCCGGACCAACCCACGTTGCCGGATGCACGCCGTTTGTCACCGAAGTAATCGGCACGTCAGCCGTCGCGCGATCGGGCCACATCTTCTGCCAAAGTTGTCGTGACACCTCACCGTGTTTGCGACTGACGCCGTTAGTCGAGCGCGCCATGCGCAGCGCCAGCGGCGTCAGACCGAAGGCCTCGTTGGCGCCGGTCTTGATGCGGCCGAGCGCAAGAAATTCTTCGAGCGAAAGACCCAGCGCGGTCTCGTTCCAATCGCCGAATCCGAGTTTGATGAGTTCGGCGCTGAACTCGTCGTGACCGGCCGCGACAGGCGTGTGCGTTGTAAAGACACAGCGGTCGCGCACTCGTTCCGCGGCTTCGACAAAGCTTACCTGCTCGCGCTCGATCAGCTCGCGCGCCAATTCCAGAGTCAGAAAAGCAGAGTGGCCTTCATTGAGATGAAAGACGGCAGGTTGCTTTCCCAGTTTTCGCAGCAGACGTACGCCGCCGATTCCCAACATCATTTCCTGCACGAGACGCGTCTCGCGGTCGCCGCCATATAAGTGACCTGTGATCAAACGATCGACTTCACTGTTTTCCGGAACGTTCGTGTCGAGGAGATAAAGCTGCACGCGCCCCACGCTCGCGCGCCAGGCCCGGGCGCGGACCGCGCGGCCGCGCATGGTGACGTCGATTGTTATGGGCTCACCCGTCGTGTCGGTGACTTGTTCCAGCGGAAGTTCGTCGGCGTATGTTTCTTTGTACGACTCTGCCTGCCAATCGTCCGTCGTTACGCTCTGTCGAAAATATCCGAAGCGATAGAACAGGCCGACCGCGACCAGCGGGAGACTTAAGTCGCTCGATGATTTCAAATGATCGCCGGCGAGAATTCCGAGGCCCCCGGAATAGAGCGGCAGTGAACTGTGCACACCGTACTCGGCGCAGAAGTACGCCACCGGTGTTTGCGGCGTAACGCGTTCCGCCAACTTCAAGCCGGGCCAGGCGCGCGTGTCACTCAGGTAAGCGTGGAAGCGCTGCGCCAATTGCTCAACGCGATCTGCGAATGCCGGGTCCGCTGCCATCTGGGTCAGCTGCAGATCAGATATTTGCGCCAGCAGAGCCTTCGGATTCTGTTCGCATTGTTGCCAAAGACCTGGATCGAGGTCGCGAAAAATCTCGGGGCCATCGGGCGCCCAGCTCCACCAATAATTCCACGCAACCTTCTCGAGTTTTATCAGCGTGGTGGGCAATTCGCGAGCGCGCACGGCACTCTCGCTCTGGATGTCGTTTTCGATGTCAGGGGTCATGAACTCAGGATCAGGACAAAAGTAAGGCGGCCAACGCCGCCTGGAAAAGAATGAGTGATTTTGCAGAAGAGATGCGCATTCGTCAAACGCTGCAACTTGTACTGAACCGTTTGCGATAGCGGGCCGGTCGAGCGAATGTCGCTGAATTTATTACCGGCTTGCTACCGAAACCGTTCCTCAACCCAGTCGCAGCGCACCAATTTATCTTGGCGAGGCTTTGCCGCTTTGCGCCTTCGCGTGAACCGCCCGTTTTGCTACCGATAAGTCTCACGCCAAGTCGCCAAGGCCCAAAGAATCGCAAAGTAGGGCGTTACCCTACTCGCTGAATTCTTGATTTTTCAAAAACACTTCTGCGTCGCGCTCTTGAAAAAATACCAGCCGCACTTCTTTCAACTGATGATCCGTGCTCAGAAAGTTTTCGATCGTCTTTGAAGAGACTTTGGCAGCTTCCGCAAGCGGATAGCCGAACACGCCGGTCGAGATTGCGGGAAATGCGACGGACGTCAGGTTCTTCTCAACGGCAAGCGTCAATGAATTGTGGTAACAGTTCGCGAGCAGTTCAGCGTCCTTACCGTCATTCTGACCGTAAATTGGACCGACGGTGTGAATCACATAAAGCGCGGGAAGTTTTCCGCCGGTAGTAATTACAGCTTCGCCGGTCGGCAACCCATTCGGAAAACGCGTGCGGCGAATCTCTTTGCACTCTGCGAGAATCTCATCGCCACCGGCGCGATGAATCGCTCCATCGACTCCGCCGCCACCCAGCAGCGAAGCGTTTGCCGCATTCACAATCGCATCGGTGTCCTGTTTCGTGATATCGCCGACGACGACAGTGACGCGGCCGTTCAGAAAACGTTGTTGTGGTTTGTCGGAACTCACGATGTAGCCGGAGAATCGCTCAATGGTTGAGTACGCCAGATGTACAGGTACCAATAAACGGGCATCGCAAAAGTGTGCATCAAACAAAGCAGAATGATCCAGACAATTCTCGTGGTTTGATCAAACTGTTCGCGTTTGACTGCCAACACAATGTAAAAGATCATTAGAGCCAACATCAACCAGATAGTAATGAAGTGCAAAATGAAAAATGCGACCATGCCAATCGGAAATACAGTAGGAAGACGTGACTCAGATGTTTCTTCATCAATCTTCGGGACCCGGGGTTGGCCGTTCTGGTCCAATTCTCTCGCCTGCTTGATTATCTCTGCCTTAGTCGACCGGTTGTCCACGCTGGTGTGATATTCGCATTCGCACGAGCGATCACAGGCCACAATTTCAGTCGGTTTGATCGTCAATTGCGACAGCTCGCCGTTTCGGATCTTTTGTTGCAGTTGAACCAGATCGATCTCTTCTGAGTTTTTGGAAAATCGTCGCTCGCCAAGTCCGAAGTATCCGACCAACGAAAAAATCGCGACCATAAAGAGCAACATATAAATCGGAGGCCAGATCGTGACGATCCCCAGCAAGAACTTCCTTGATCGTTTCCAGCGTGTCGGATCCCAATTCACCGCTACGTCTCCTCGCGCGGCTCAACATCAATCTCGTCAAACATGTCCTGCCGGCGCAGCGCTTCCGCGACGCTCTTGGCTTTGTGTTGTGTCAAAGGATGGTCGCCGTCGACACTCGCGATTTCGAAGACACGCTCATCCAGCATCACCACGCCCAGCGAACCAAGGGTCACGCCAGGCGTCACCTGGATATCGTTCATGTTGTGGACTTTGAAGTGGCCGGTCTGCTCGACCCAGTCCTCGATGAAGGGATCGCGCAGCGCGTGCTCGGCCTCTGATTCAGTCAGATAAGCGCCTTCCACGATGAGGCAGTATTCGCGGCCTTTGTTGTCAGTCATTGTGTTGGAGAGCAGATGTCACGCAGGCGGAGCGTCGTCCGCCGCCAGACGAAGAAAGAGAGCGTGCAACCTTCCAGACCGTCATGGGTTAGGCCACTTTCCGTTGCAATGTGAGTGGCCCGAAATGTAGTGCTAATTTACCACTCAATCGCGCGCCAGCGCCAGAGTTTTTCCGTCAAAAAAAAAGACGCCGCGGAAAGTCCAGCCTCCGCGGCGTGTGTCCTGAATGGATGGTTTGTTAGGACGCGTAATGCTTGTTCAATTCATCGCGTAAACGCCTGAAGTAAGAATCGAACGTCACAAAACCGGTCATGCCCTGAAAGAAGGCGCGACCTTCGGTTTCGTCTGAGACGCGATTCAAAGAACTTTGGCCGTAACTCGCGGCCAGGCGATTGTGACTGGTCAGTCCCACCGACGGCGCATAGAATGAGTAAATCGAAATGTTGCGGCGATTCGCTTCTTTGATCGTGCGATCGATGTCGAGCGTGTGACCGGCCGCCGTCGAATCAAAGCCGTTTGAAGTATCAAGCCCGTCCGAAATCAACAAGACCGCGTTGTGTCCGTCCTCGGAATCGAATTTCTTCAAGGCCTCAATGACTTCAACATATGGATTGAACGGCGACGCTGACGTACTCGCCAAAGGGATGCGCAAAGAGTTGGCAGCCTTATTCAAATCGGTTGTGAATGATTGCCGTACTTGCAGACTGCCGCCGGTGATGTACGCAACCATTACGCGGGAGCCTTGTGGCAGCGAGCGAATGAAAGTTTTGGTCACACCGATCTCATTTGCCACTTGGGACGTCAAGTCATCTTGGATCAAAATCGCGATATTTACCGGCACCCGCACAGGGGTCGCATCGGCGTCTTTCGCTGATGCTTGGTTCGCGCCCAAAGCGGCGAACAAAACTAACGCAGAAATAATGGAGGAAATTCTTCGAAACATAACTTCACCTCTGGATCGGCTATCTTCGGCCTGATCCTTTTCGTTTTTTCTTTGTCCGGGTTGATTTTGAGATGCTCATTCGGCCCGAAGGGTTGGCGGAATCAGCCGCAGATGAACGCAGATTTACGCAGATAAGAAGTAAATCAAAACAAAACGGGCTTATTCCAGTCCGCGTTTATCCGCGTGAATCCGCCGCTAATTACTTGTGAAGCTGACAGCTTACTTGTGAAGTTGACATACCCCGCTCGCGTCGCACGGCGGGGGCACACCGAACAGCGTGTAACGGCGCGAGGCGAGCCAGTGATAAAGCATCGGACCGAGTTTGGTGAATGGCCAGAGCCACATGATGGGCGCGAGCCACTTCCAACGCGGGAGCACTCTGATCACTTCAATCCAGGCGAAATATCCTTTGCTCCAACGACCGTCAGGTGTGCGCACGTGCATCTCGTCTGCCATCGCCTCGCGCGTGTGCGGCGTCGCGCGCTGCAAGATTTCCTGATCGTTGTAATCAAGCCACTCCAGACGCTGATCACGATCGAGTGGCTCGACACGAGCGCGCATCCAGCGACAAAGATTGCACTGCCCGTCGGTGTAAACTTCGATCCTTCCGCTTCCAGTCATATCTCGGTTGGACTGGCACGATATAACGAGCCCTCAACTCCTGCAAGGTAGTGAGAGTGGTCTTGACGGGAACAAAAACTCAATCCGCTTGTCTAAAAAAACCGTTCCCTTGACAATCTAGGGAAGGAGCTATATTTTCTCCACTTCGGTAGCTCGAGGACTCAACACACGATGGCAAAGGTACGCACCGATCTAATGCAGGGCACTCTGGAGCTTTTAATTCTCAAAACGCTCTCGCGAGATCCCATGCATGGTTATGGCATAGCCCAGCGAATCCACGAAGCTGTAGACGACTTGCTGAAAGTTGAAGACGGCTCTTTGTATCCCGCGCTCTATCGCATGGAAGAACGCGGCTGGATCGCATCAGAGTGGGGCGTCTCTGACAACAATCGGCGCGCCAAGTTTTATCGGCTGACGAAAGCCGGGCGAAAGCGGCTGGAAGGTGAACGTGCCAACTGGGAGCGCGTGTCGCAAGCCATTGGGCGAATTCTAGAGACCGCCTAAGGGACAGTTGAAGGACGACGATGAACTTCTTTATCGGACCATTTCGACGTTTGGACAGCCGGCGCGATCGCCTTGAAATAGAAGAAGAGCTGCAATTTCATCTTGATCTGCTGGCGGAAGAACATTGCCGGCAAAACATTCCGTGGGAGCAAGCGCAAGCCACGGCGCTCAAGCGCTTCGGCAACGTCGAACAGATCAGAGACGAATGCGCACGCATCGCTCGTCGAAATCAGCCGGCCATAGTGGCCTTGAAATGGCTCTTTGGATTCATTTTCGTAGGCGGAGTCCTGGTGCGGATTTGCAGTCCCGAATATCACCTGACCCGAGTGGGCGATATTTTGATGGCCGTCGGCGCCTTGAGCCGATTGTTGCTGTACCTGCGCGGGATCTATCCGTCGAGGTACGGTTCAAAGCCTGATGATTCAGTTTCACTCAAGCTGAATGATTCACCGTTGTCATTCGCGTCTTACGATCAGAGAGGGCGCACGCCCATCGAGCGGGTCTTCTCCTCAAAGTAGATCTTCTTCAAAAAAGCAGCGTCAGAACAAATCTGAGACAGAAGTTTGGCTAAGCAAGAGTGTTCGCACGGCCGCTTCGGTTGGTCACAAGCCCAATGCTTAATATCAAACAGCTTACGAAAACCTATCCGAGCGGAGTGCAGGCGCTCAAAGGAATTGATCTGGAAATTCCGCCCGGGATGTTTGGTTTGCTGGGCCCCAATGGCGCCGGCAAGACAACCCTCATGAAAATTCTGGCGACGCTGCTCGAGCCTGATTCGGGTTCGGCCGAGATGAACGGACTCGATCTCATTGCCGATAAAGCGGACACCAGAAAGATTCTCGGATATCTGCCGCAGGACTTCGGTCTTTACCCGACGCTCACAGCCGAGCAAATGCTTGACTACTTTGCAAAGCTCAAAGGTGTTACCAGCAAGAAGGAAAGGCGTTCGCTCGTCGATGCTCTGCTTGAAAGAGTGAATTTGTCCGCGGAGCGTAACCGGCGTCTCGGCGGATTTTCGGGAGGCATGCGGCAGCGAGTGGGGATTGCCCAGGCCTTAATCGGAAATCCCGAGCTTCTCATTGTGGATGAGCCGACGGCTGGGCTGGATCCTGAAGAACGCGCGCGGCTGCACAACCTTCTGGCTGAGAGTACCGGTCCGAACACGGTAGTCCTGCTTTCAACTCATATCGTTTCCGACGTTTCAAATCTATGCGATCGCTTCGCGGTAATCCGCAGTGGCGAGATAGTCGCTGCCACGTCAACTGATGCAGCGTTGAAGCAGCTCGAAGGCCGGCTTTGGGAGGCGACCGTGCCGCGCGAACAAGTGGCCGCGCTGAAAGCGAAAGGGAAGATAATCTCAAAGCAGATGGCCGGAAAAAATACCAGGGTGCGGATCCTGTCCGAGGATGGAAAACCGGCAGAGTCTTTCACAGCCGCAGCTGCAACGCTTGAAGATTTTTACTTCACCGTCGTGAATCAGGCTTGATGAGTGCTATGAACAGATTCATCGCAATCGCTTACAACGAGATACTGCTCAACTTAAAGCGAGTCGCGCCCTACGCGCTCATGATTATGTTTAGCGGTCTGGCTGTAATGGGATGGATCAGAGGGCCGGCCATCGCATTTGGCTGGGCTACAAACAGCGACTTTTACATTGCGAGAAGTCTGAAGGCGTATTCGTTTTTGTTTGGCGTTCCCATCTTCAATGCCATGATTATGGGAGACGCGATCGTCAGAGATTTCCGTCTCGGTATCGATCCGCTGATCTTTACGAAGCCGCTCAGCCGGGCTCAATACCTTTTCGGAAAATTCTTCGGCAACTTCCTGGTGCTGATTTGCTCCATCGCAACTTATCCGCTGACGCTCCTGGCGCTCCAAGCATTTGACCCGTCGCAGATGGTCATGCAGCCCTTCAAGATCCTGCCGTACTTCACTCATTTCTTTTTTTTCGTCGTGCTCACGCAGTTCGCGTTCGCCGGCGTTTTCTTCCTGGCCGGCGCGCTCACTCGCAACAACAAGCTCGTTTACTTCCTGGCGCTCAGCTTCTATCCGATTTTCATCTCGTTATTCCTGTTCCTATTTCGAGGATCGAATCGTGGAAAAATCCTGCTCGATCCATTTCTGCTTAACAGCGGTCCGAGTCGGAACGGATTCGACCACAGCGCGGAGTATCTCAATCAATACGTTTACAGCTACACGCCGGAAATGATTTTGAATCGGGCGGGCCTGATACTAATTGCTGCGGTCTGCCTGACCTGGCTGTACCTCCGCTTCACCACTGCGGATCGATCCCGGCAAACTTCTTTTGCCGGTGTTTCGCTTGACCTCTCGAGGGCGATCGATACCGACACTTACGATTCAGGTAGATCTCCGCAGACGCGCCGCGAACATCACGAGCAGGCCCTATTAAACAAACCCGCGAAATTCAAGAACCCTCTGCAGTCGCCTTTTTTCCCCGTCTTTCAGAACGAAGTGCGGCTCAATTCGAGGCGGGTTGCTCCTTACGCGATGATGCTGTTTTCCATTTTCAATGCGGCCCTGTGGTCTCTCGGCCAGGGCTCTTCCTACTATGGCCAGGAATTGCTCGCGAAATATGGGAGGCTTTGGGCCATAAACAGCGATTACTACATCGCGCATAATTTCAGCGGCTATGCCCTGGGCATATTTGGACTGCCTATCTTTGCCGCTCTAATCATGGCCGAGCCGGTGAGAAGAGACTTCCGGCTGGAAATCGATGCCCTCATTTTTTCAAAACCTGTTGGTAGAGCGCAGTACTTGCTCGGAAAATTCTTTGGCAGCTTCTTCGTGCTCGTTTGTTGTCAGGCATCCTTCGCCGCGACGCTGGTTTTGATTCAGTTCGTCCACCCGTCACAGACCCCTGTGCTCCCGTTCCGGCTGCTCCCCTATTTCAAACATTTCCTGATGATCGTGGTCATCACCTACGTCCTATTTGCCGCCGTCTACTTCACTGTCGGCACGCTAACGCGCAATCCGAAGATCATTTACGGATTGGCAATTGCTTACTATCCCCTCATCTTTTTCTACGAGCTTGTCGTCCTGCAGATCTTTCCGCTGCGATGGCGAGTGCTTCTCAGTCCGTTGATGCTGAGGGAAGATCAAAGTCAACCTTGGGGGCGCAGTCCAGAATGGGTGGATCGGCTGGTAGTCAGCTACACGCCCCTCATGTTCGCAAACCGCGCATTGGTGATTCTCGCGGCCGCGGTCTGTCTTATCATTCTTTACCGGTTCTTCTCGACCACCGAGCACTTCCAAAGGGCAAAACCTTTTTCATTCCTCAGTCTTTCAACAGCCGCTGAAGGAGTGTATTACCAGCAGAGCTCGCCGGATCAGTTTGCGCCAGCGGTTATAAGCTCAGTGCTACCTGCGTCAGCAGGTGGGATAAAGCGTACCTTTTCGCCAGGGCTCGTCCTTAATCCACCTGCGTACGCCGATGGTACTGACCTCGCTCTCAACACTGATATAGAAAATCGTTACTATAAACTCTCTAACGTCACCAGCGTGAACGACGGACTTCGCGCGAACCTCAATAAGCTCATCGCCTCAATTGGCATTGAGTTCCGCCTGCTGAGCGCCGAACGAAGTCTGTTAGTGGTCGCGCCCCTGGCCATCTTTCTCTGTCTTTTGGAAGTGGCCTTCTACCCTATCCATCCGGATGTGTCTCTTACCGCTGCGTACGCCAGCAACACCGCCACGTCGTTATTAATATTCCTAATCGGTATGGCGGTCTTCTACACCGGAGAGGCAATGCATCGCGATCGCGAGATACGCATCGAATCATTCTTATGGACAACGCCGGTCCCCAACAGCGTCCTGATACTGTCAAAGTTCCTTTCAACTCTCCTGCTGCTGTTCGCATTGATTGTGAGCGTCGGGGTCTCTGCCGTCGTCATTCAAATCATCAGACATCACACGCCGATCGATTTGGCGGCTTACGTGAAAGTCTACGGGCTGATTCTGCTGCCAACTGCATTCATCCTTACTTCCGTTTCAGTTCTGGGAAATGTCATCCTGCGCAATAAGTATGTTTTCTATGTAGTGAGCATCGGCACGGCGGCCGGCTTGCTTTATCTCTACAACACCGGCCACAACCATTGGCTTTATAACCCAGCGATGTTTCGCCTTTGGAGTTACGCGGATCTGATAACGCCCAAAAGCCTGCGGATGATCCTTTGGCGCCGCGCTTTTTGGCTGGTGATCGCAATCTTATCGATCGCGCTGGCGCACCTGCTGTTTCAACGAAAAGCTTCGACTGGAATCATCAAGCGGCATCGTTCCACCGGTCAGGTTGCCGTCTCTGACCATGGCGATTAGATGATTGCCGATGGCGATCTCGATCGTGTTGGGGTGGTTGCAGGCTTCACTTGCCTTTAGCCTTTCCGCTCGGATAAATTATCGGTCAATCCGCCGATCACACCTGCCTTTTTCATCGGAAATGAAGCCGGGGTTGTCATCGGAATTCGATCTCTGAAAGGACAAATTCGCTCTTATGAAAGTCTACGATACTGAACACATTCGCAACCTTGCGGTCGTTGGACACGGCGACGCGGGGAAGACGCAACTGATTAGTTCGCTTCTCCACGTCGCCGGCGCGACCCATCGTTGGGGCAAGGTCGATGAAGGCACGACCACCACCGACTATGATGAAGATTCAATCGCTCGCAAAATCACGCTCAACACAGCGCTCGCCAATCTCGAACACAAAGAAACTAAAGTAAATTTAATCGACACGCCGGGATACGCCGCGTTCGTAACGCACGCCCGTCCGGCGACGCGGGTAGCCGATTGCGGCATCGTGGTCGTCGACGGTACCAAAGGCGTCGAGGTGCAGACGGAAAAAGTTTGGAATTATGCGAATGAGTTCATGCTGCCACGCATCATGGTGGTTACGAAATTAGATAAAGAGCACGCAGATATCGGTATCGCGCTCGATAGCGCGCACAATGTTTTCAAGCGAGCGATTGTTCCCTTCACGCTGCCGATTGGCAAAGAACACAACTTCAAGGGCGTGGTCGACGTCGTCCACATGAAAGCGTACGAATTCGATGAACACGGCAAAGCAAAAGAGATCGATATCCCCGCGGACGGC
>DATNEI010000186.1:0-14968 GCA_035606795.1 Pyrinomonadaceae bacterium | reverse complement strand
CGAAGCGCAGCGTAGACCACCGGAACGAATGACATAGGGTTTGCGCCCTGAAGGGGCGCCAGATTCATTCGCGATTGTTGATTCTTGCACCCTTTCAGGGTGCGAACGATCGGTCTACCTTGTCCGGTGGTCTGCGCTTCGCTCCGACCACCGGCTACTTTCTGGCAGCCTTTCAGGCTGCTACTTAGTCAGCAGAAAAACGGTATACGGTCGTCTGCCGATACTCTTCGCCCGTATTCAATACCGTCGACGGGAAACCAGGATGGTTCGGCGAATCGGGAAAATGCTGTGTCTCGAAACAGCAGCCGGCGTTCTTCACGTAAACGCGACCGCCTTTTCCCACCAAACTGCCATCCAGAAAGTTGCCTGAATAGAATTGCATCCCGGGTTGCGTTGTCGAAACTTCCATCAGGCGCCCGCTCTTGGGGTCGTGAAGTGTTGCGGCCGTATTTAGTTCACCCACTTCGCCGCGCAGCACGAAATTGTGATCGTAACCACCGGCAATCCGAACCTGCTCGTACGCACTGTTGATGCGCGCTCCGATCGCTGTCGCTGAAGTGAAATCCATCGGCGTGTCCTTCACATCGCGAATCTCGCCGGTGGGAATCAAGGTTTCGTCGACTGGCGTAAACGCGTCGGCATTGATCGTGACTTCATGATCCAGAATTGTTCCGCTGCCTGCCAGATTGAAATAGGAATGGTTAGTCAGATTGATGATCGTGTCTTTGTCGGTCGTCGCCACATACTCGATGCGCAGTTCGTTTGTCTCTGTCAACGAGTAGGCAACAGTCGCGCGCACGTTTCCCGGGTAATTTTCTTCGCCATCTTTGCTGAGGTAACTGAGCCGAACACCGTCGCCGATTTCAACCGCTTCCCAAACGACCTTATCGAATCCTCTCAACCCGCCGTGCAGATGATTTGCCCCGTTATTGGTGGCGAGCGAGTATCCAACACCATTCAAGTCGAAACATCCACGCGCAATACGATTCGCGTAACGTCCAATTAATGCACCGAAGTATCTCGAGCGATTTAGATAACCTTCGAGGTTGTCGTGTCCGAGTACGACATCCGCAATCCTGCCGCTGCGATCGGGGACGTCGATGTGCGTGATGGTCCCGCCATAATCGATAATCTTGACGCGCATTCCTTGATCGTTTTCAAGGGAAAAGAGTTGCACCTCTTCGCCGCCGGGCGTGACGCCGAATGGTGCGCGGTCAATGCTCACAGTTGCGGTCTTCATTTCTTCGCTACGACGTCGATTTCGCTGTAGAACGTGTTGCCAAAGTTGTCTGCAACTTCGGTCACATAGCAATCGAACAACAAATAGCGTAACCGGCCCAGGCTGCCGCGCGGATCGGCAATGCTGACGCCGAACTGCCCGCCGTCTTTGTCTGCGTCGTCGGAACGCGTGTCGACGGTCGCAAGCACACGCCATCCGACGGTGCGGGGATCGACATCGGCTTTTGGTTCGGCGATGAACTTCGAATCGGTGCCGTCGCTGGCCCACACGCGATAGACCTGCGGCGCCCGCGAATTCGGATGCCATGAGTACGAGTTGATCTGCGCGACTTCAATCACGCGACCGAGATCGATCAATAAGCGCGCACCACCGCTCCCCGCCGTGATGAAGAAGTTCCGACGTGGCTGATCATCTGAGGTCGGAAGCACGCCATCTGTGAGCGCTTCAACCCCCGCACTGTTCCCGTCGGCTTCGCCATCGACCATCTTCACGCGGGCTTTCGCGGCCACGTCGTCGCGCGCAGGGGAGGGGACTAACTTGAACTTGAATTCCGGATTAATCGCAGCGCCGGTGTTGTGATCGATGGTGATCTTCGTTTGGGTAAAACCGATGTTTGCCGCAATCAAGATAATGGCAATTGTAAAAGAGAATCGAAAGAGCGATGCCGGAATGGTTGGGCAGCGGACACTTCGCGGCTTTGCCGCCTGATGTGCGGCGGTGGCTTTACCCCACCCGAAGCCCGGTTTTCCGACCGCGTGGGCTGCGCCCGAGTTGTCGGGCAAAGCCCGAAGAAGATGACTGCCATCATTCGCAAGGTCAAAGACCTTCCGCACATCGGACGGCTTAGCCGAATCGCTCATGGCACTCACAATCATCGCCGCTCCAGGGTGTCATACAGCGGTTGCGCGGGCGCAATCAGCCACGGTTCATCGGCCACGGTCATCGCCAGAATGCGAATGCGATCGTTATCGGGGAGCGTGATGGCACGCGCGCCCGCAGGAATTTCGATCGTATAAGCAAAGAGGTAAGAATAGGCGTAAGGCTCAGCGCTACCATCCGCGCTGCGTCGTTGCGAGCTGAACCAGGCGATCTCCGCGCGTTTGATAAAACCTGACCGCAAGCCAACCATCTCGCCGTACACGTTCGTGCGCGTGCGTGGCGGCGTCCCGGGCGGTGAACCTTGTGGCGGCGGAATCTGTTGTTCCGTAGTCTTCCAAGTTCGATCGTCCCACTGGCCGACGAAACCCGTCCATTCCTGGATGGTCACAGCGGCGGGCTGGGCTCCAAACTTGAAAGTTGCTATCTGGTCACTGTTGCTGGCAGCGGCCAGCAGATAAACGCGATTGTATTTTCCTGGTGGCAAGTTAATCGTTTGGCCGTGGGTCACGACGGCGTTAGGCTTGTCGCTCGGCGCGAGATCAAAACGAATTCCCCCGAAAGCGATTTGTCGCGGCAGGCTCTCCGCGGGCAACGCTTTTCCCTGTGACGCGCCCTGGTTATTCGGCGCCCAGTCGAAACTTCCGTCCGCCGGCCGGTTCATGCGTGAGGCGACGGCCATGTCGTAATCAAGCGTTACCGACTGAAATTTGACGGGATCAATCTTTGTTCGGGATAACGCGAGTTTCACTGCAAACGTGCGCAGTTGATAAGGAGCGAAGGACGTATTAATTTCGCCGTTCGAAACTGTTGCCGATCCCACGGGTTGTTCCTGACCATTTACCTCGCGTGCGGCAATCGCGCCCGAAGCAAACGCGACGTGAACATTTGCCGTAGGTTTTCCATCCATTTCGACCAATCGTACGATCAACTCGTCGGTGAGTTCAGCCTTCTTGAATGCCATAACGCGAATTCGATTGTTACTCACTTTAAGTAATGAGAAAGACTTTCCGAGCGCGCCCGGATGCGACGCACTCTGAAAAGCAATCAGGGGTTGATTGAGGCGATAAGCCTGCCAGTCGGTTTGCGCGCTGGCCCAGTCGTTCGCATGCCCGGCGAGACCAAATAGAATCTCGTGACGGCCAATATCCTGAGTGCCCTGATCCGCGTAGCCGCCGCGGGTGCCGGGCGTGCGAATAAGAGTCAGCCGCAAAGTAGCGTCATTCGGTTTGTCGGAAGCATTCTTGCAGTCGGTCAGGAGGGTCGCGCCATAGTTGCCACTCTTGTCCGTAAGATCGATCCATTGATGCGAAGCAACTTCGAATTGCCGTTCTTCTTCGTTCGGCCGTTGAATCGTTCCGACATCCCAGTTGTAAGTGGCAAGATTGTTCGCCGCGCTCAACGGGAACGTCGCCTTGAGGTTTGCTTCCCTGGTATTCCAGTCGATGACGTTGCTGAACTCGACGCGATTGCCGGCGTCGCCGGTTGCTAACCTGACGGTCTGGATGAACTTTGAGCCCTCAGTTTCCCGCTCGACTTCGATGGCAACGCGCGCGGAACCGGCTTCGACGACGCGAATCTTTGCATCGCCGGAAACAAAACTGCGGGGCGCGCGCTGCTCATCTTCAAAATCCATATTCCACGCGGGCCATTGACGCGGATTGTCGGTCGAGATCGCCAGCCGAATGGGTGCGGAGAGCAACTCACGATTAAGCTGCTTGTCAAAGACGCTCGATACATCACCGTGTTTATCGATCGTGACGCGGTAGCGGCCGTTTTCGAGCGATGATTCGGTTACTTTCAGATCTCCCGCTGACATGAACGAATCCGCGGGCTGGACGTCATAAACCGCGAAGCCGACAGACGGAACCCTGGCAGGGAAAAGAACCTTTCCGTTCGAGATTTGCGACGGAACCTCTTGGCCGTCAGGACCAACTACGCGGACGGCGTGTGGCAGGCCGTTCGGAAAGGAGAGGCTCGCTTCCACGATGTCTTCCCGATCGATGTTCAGCGGATTATAAACAACGACGGGCACGCCTTGGCTTTGCGTATCCAAAGCTGAAGCGACGACTGTTGTTGCACTCTTCAGTACGCCCGCGAACTGGTTCATCGCAATCACATCATCGTTCCAGGCGAACTCAAAAGCTTTTGGCGTGGCCGTGCCCGGAAGCAGATCGTGGAACTGTCCGCCCATGACTAGTGTCCACGCGTTGTTCAGCCGCTCGCGCGGGTAGGTTCGCCCGCCTAACCATTCCGCCCCGAGTGAAGCTTTCTCAGCCGCATCGGCCAGTAGCTCGTTCTTGCGCATCCAGCGCTTTTGATAAGCCTGCGAAGTGAGCGACCCGGCTGAGTGATTGATCAACTCGAGGTCGCCTTTGTATCGCGGCAAACGATCGAGCGCGCAGCAGTTCAGGATGTCCCGGAACATCTGATCGGCTTTCGACCACACGACCCGGATGGATCCGTCGCCTACTTGCACCGGCGGATTCGGCGGCGCCGGTGTCGAGCCAAACGGAAAGAGCTGTGGCAAAGAAGCTTTGTTGCGCGTCGTGATGGCTTCCATCAATTTCACTGACGATTCGTTTGGCGACCCGCCCACGTCGCCCGTGCCAACGTAATGATAATCAGCGAAGATTCCCGTGAGATTGCCATTAACCTGAATTCGTTTCGGCCAATCTTCTGCCGTACGCGTGCGCGTCTGGTTTTGCTGCGGACTGAGAGACGGATCGGGGCCGGGCGGCGGTGGTGGCGTCTTGCTCAGATCGTATTGGACATTGCTACCGTAACTGAGAGGATTCAACGCAGCGATGACCGTTCGACCATCGGTGCCTTCCCAAATGCCGACGTTGAAGGGGATGCCGACCGGCGTTTTTTCAGGCGAGTCCGGCCCACCGACATGCGGCGCTGGTTGCCACCCTGAAGATAACTTCTGCGTCGAGAAACCTTTAATTCCCGAATGCGCGAGAATGCTCGGGAGTGAAGCAGGGAAGCCGAAGCAATCCGGCAGCATGTATTCATCGCTCGCTATTCCGAATTCTTTGCGGAACCAATTGTTGCCGTAGAGAATCTGACGGATGATCGATTCCGCGTTGGGCGAATTGACGTCGCCTTCTTCCATCGATGAACCGGCGGGAAACCAACGACCGGTTGAGACGTAATATTTCAGTCGCTCGAAGTCCGCGGGGTAATACTCTTTCATCAGACGGTATCGGTTCGCGCCAGTAAAGTTGAAGATATAGTGAGGATACTTCTCGAATAGCGCGAAATTATTCCGCATTGTTTTGGTGAGGTACTCCTGGATCACCTGCGGGTATTCCCAGCGCCATTCAGTGTCGAGATGGGCGTAGCCGACGACGTAAAGAGTGGGTTCTCGGGCGAGGTTCGGTCGGGCAGTTACCGGCGCTTCCGGCTTTGCAGATGCATTCCCAGTACGAGACGTCTTATCGGTTTTTGCTTTGCGGGTTTGACCGAATGTGCTGGTGATAGTCGCAGCGAGCGTCAATAATAGAACGCATCGGCATACGTTGAGTATTTGAATCCTCATAGAAAACTCCAGTCCGCGAAGCGGACGGTCGAGAATAGCCCAGCGATTCATCGCTGGGAATCGGGACCGTTTTGATAGATGAGCCCGCGAAGCGGACGGCTGAATGATCGTTGTTCGCTATCTCTGTCGCCCGTTTCACGGGCTTCGGCTTTCATTATCCGTTGATCCCAGCACTGAAGTGCTGGGCTATTGTCGAAACGTCCGCTTCGCGGACTGAGCTAAAAGCGACGATTCACGGCTTTCGTCAGCCGCATATCAGTCAGCGGCCAGCTCTGCTGTAGCGAGAAATCCTCAACATTCTTCAGGATGAAACTTGGAACACCGGGCGGGTGTCTCGCTTTGATGTGACGCAACTCAACTTCTTTCGCGTCGGAAAAAATAATCGGCGGGCGCGCGTCATCGTTCAAATAAGTCACTTTTACGTCGCTCATTTCCAGTCCGCGTACGTGGCGAATGAAAAAGCCGTACGCCGGCAGCACTCCAAACATCGCGGGCTCTGGATACTCGTTCTCTCGTTCAGGCGGTTGCAGTGCGGCCTGTTCTTTTGTGCCGCCGCCTTTGTAGTAGATGCGAATATTGTTCAGGCGCACGTCCTCGATGTCGTGTCCAGGAATGCCGCTGATGATTGAAGAGAACTTGGCGTCAGCGTTGTAAACAATCACGTTACTGATATTGACGCGCCGCAACGCGCCTACGGTCACGCCTGCCGGCGCCCGCAGGCGACTTCCCAGTCGCAGAAAAAAAGGAGCGTTGCCGATGTCTCTCATGGTGATGTTGTTAATTGTCACATCTTCAAGAAATCCGCCATCGACTTCCTCAAGTGCCAATCCCCGACAATAATCAAAGACACAGTTTGAGATGGTGATGTTCTTGAATCCGCCGTTCGATTCGGTGCCGAATTTTATCCTGCCTGTTGGGCCACTGAAGACACTGTAACGGTTGTATTCGCGTTTGTAAGTGCCGTCCAGCAACGTGCCCTCGTCATAGCCGCTCACCTGGCAATTCGTGATCGTGACGTTCTCAGTCGCGCGCGCGTACCCCAGCGCAAACGAACTCTTTGGACAGATGGCGTCGTCAAACGGCGAGTTAATCGTGCAATTGGAAATGCGGACGTTCTTGCACGCGTCAATGTCGACGCCGTCGCGGTTCGTATCGATCTTAAGATTGTCGATGGTGAGGTTATCAACACCGGTGGCGAGAATCGCGAAGTGTCCGCCATGCAGAATCGTGATGTCGCGGATAAGCACATTGCGGCAATTCTTGAGAGCTATTGACTTGTTTCCCCAGCCCGGCTCGACCGCGTCACGCGGATTTGGATAGCCAAACGGAGTCTTTGGTTCGTTCGCGCGGTTCGCATTTAGCGCATCATTTTGCGCTTGTGTGCGCGATTGATTGCCGCCGCGCACCAATCCTTTCCCCCAAATCATTCCGGGCCCGAGGATTGAAACATTCGTCACGTTTTCGCCCCAGATCAGACTGTTGTGCCAATGGCTGTGACCAAAGTCCTGATACTTGTCCCACTCGTTTGGCTCTGGCGGATCGTATTTAACGTCGTTCGTAGTGTCTGCCGCGATAATCTTCGCACCCTGATCCAAATACAGCGCTATGTTGCTCTGCAAATGAATCGACACACACAAATAATTGCCGGCAGGGAAATAAACCGTGCCGCCGCCAGCCGCGGCGGCCGCGTCGATGGTTTTATTTATCGCCTGAGTGTCGAGAGTGTTGCCGTCACCGGTTGCCCCGTAAGTCCTGACGTTGTAAGCCGTCGGTTCGGCCGCTCTCGTTAACCTGTTCGCCTCTGGCGCGAGCGAGCAGAGAAGAGCGAGGCCGAAGGCAGTGACAGCCAAAGCGACGCTTTTGCGACCTGCTCTGAGTCTCCGTGGATCTTTCTGTCTTTGTGGTGAAATTACCTTGCCAGACAATTCACCACAGAGGCGCGGAGAATTCACTGAGACACGGAGGGAACTATTGCGAGCCGTCATCGCGTTTCTTTACCGAACAACTTCGAATTGACCGTTTAATCGGATGTCCTCGGAACCCGATCCAATCATCACCTTGAATTTGCCCGGCTCGACCACCAATTTCATCTGCTGGTTCCAAATCGCCAGGTCGTCGCGCGTTAAAGTGAACGAAACAGTTTTCGTTTCGCCCGGTGCTAAGTGAATGCGTTCGAACCCGCGGAGGTTCTTTTCGTAAGTCGTGACGCTCGTAACAAGTTCGTGAGTGTAAAGCTGAACAACTTCGTCGCCTGCGCGCGCGCCGGTATTGGCAATGTCGACGCTCACTGTGATCTTAGGAACAGTCGGACTACTGCCCCGTCCGCCGCGACCCGCACTTGTTAGGGAAACGGCCGACGGAACAATTCGCAAGTTGCTGTACTTGAATGTCGTATAACTCAGTCCGTGCCCAAAGTAATAGAGCGCGCCGTTCACGCGCGTCTTTTCGCCTTCCCACTGTGCATTCGGCTTCGAAGGGAAGTTGTAGGGAATTTGACCGACAGTCTTGGGAAACGTGACCGTCAATTTTCCTCCCGGGTTGTAATCGCCGAAAAGAACATCTGCGATCGCAGTCCCGCCTTGCGCCCCGGGAAACCATGTCTGAATGATTCCGGGAATATATTTGTTCACCCAGTTGATACTCATCGGCCGGCCGTTAATCATTACCACCACGACCGGTTTGCCTGTTGCATAAACAGCCTGAACGAGTTCGAGTTGACGTCCCGGCAAGTCCAAACTCGTGCGTGATGCTGTCTCGCCGACGGTGGTAGGCGAGTCCCCCAAAACGACCACTGCCAGGTCTGATTTCTTTCCCGCGTCTACCGCTTTTCCAATGTCGTCCTTTTCCTTTTCAGTTAAAGGCTCCGGCAACACTTCTGTTTCCGGCCAGTGTTCACTCGTGGCGTCGCACCCTTTGGCATAATTTACTTTGACGCGATCGCCCAGCTTGTCCTTAATACCTTGCAGCACCGTGACGCCGGTGATGGCGTTCGGCCCGTAGCGATAGCGCGTCAGGCTGTCATCGTCGGCATTTGGACCGATAACGGCTATCGAGCGAATGTCCTTGCTTAACGGCAGAGCGTTAGCGTCATTTTTCAAGAGCACAATACTTTCGCGCGCCGCGCGCAAAGCCACCTGCTGATGCTCGGATGAGTTCACGATCCTTTCGGCGCGATTTGCATCCTCGATATACGGATGATCGAACAGGCCCAGAATAAATTTCACCCGGAGCACGTCACGCACGCGATCGTCGAGTGTCTTCATCGACACCTTGCCTTCTTTGACGAGTTCGCGGAGCGGCAGCACAAAGTCGGCGGGCGGCGTGAAGTTAGTCTTGACGTTGAGACCCGCTTCGATCGATTGTCGCACCGCGTCTTTCATATCGGTCGCGACTCCGTGCTTGTTGTAGAGGTATTCAACCGCAGCACTGTCTGAAACCACATAACCGCGAAAGCCGAAATCGTTACGCAGACGCTCCGTGAGCCAATAATGACTGCCGGTCACGGGCGCGCCATCATAGTCGTTGTACGAACTCATGACGCCGAGAATGCCGGCTTCTTTGATGGCAGCTTCGAAAGGGGGAAGCAGAAGACTCTCAACCTCCTGTCGCGTCGCCTGCGGGTCAGTGCGCGCCTGGCCTTCGCGCGCGCCTTTCGCAATGCTGTAAACGGCGAAGTGTTTCGCAGTCGAAGCGATCTGATAGTTCTTCTGCATCCCCTTCGCCATCTCAACGCCAAGTCGCGACACGAGATAGGGATCTTCGCCGTAGGTATCTTCAATTCTTCCCCAACGTTGATCACGCGAGACGTCGAGCGTCGGCGCATAGATGTTGGTGTAACCGAGGGCGCGCGCTTCGTCGGCCGTGATGCGGCCGATCTCGCCAACCAATTCTTTGTCCCACGTGTGGCCTTGACCCAATTCCGATGGAAAGCTCGTGGCCGTCGAAAACGCGACACCGCGCAAACCTTCGTTTGTGAAGTCGACGGGGATTCCCAGGCGAGTCTGTTCGATGAAGAACCGCTGCACTTCGTTCATGGCCCAAACGTGCTTGGCTATGTCAGTTGCGTAGATGCTCTTACCGTTGGGTCCAACGCCGTTAAGATGCTCGTCGATATTCGCGATGCCATCTTTCCACAGCTTGGTTTTCCAGTTCGCCGTGGGTAATTCATCCGCAAGGGGAAGCTCGCCGCCGGTTCGCCCCCGACCGACGCCATAAAGCGTCGCCGTCTGACATGTCTTCTCATCGAGACTCATTTGGCGCAGCAGATCTTCGACCCGTGCGTTAACCGGCGCGCGCGGGTTTTCGTAAACATCCATTCGTCCATTCTTGTTCAGATCGATCCAGCCACTGTGATAAATCGCTTTGGTGTCCTGGGCGCGACTGTGCAGCTGGATGAGTGGAACAAAAGAAAGTAAGGCAGCAAACAACAGCATGACGATGGCGGCTCTTCTTTTCATCAGTATCCTGGACGGATTAACTATTGACAGCCTTTCAAGCAATCAATAGAATCCGAGACTCGTTACCGGTAACGACCGCGGGCGCGCGTCACTTTACAACGTCGAGCAAGGGTTCGGCAAGGGGTTTCGTTTCGTGCTTCCAATGAATTCGCGACTTCTTACAATGCCAGCCTGGCTCGCTGCCTGGGTGCTCGCGTGTCTCAGCTTCGCCGCGATTGTGGCGTCGGGGCAGCAGCCAAATCGCGGGAACTCTGATCAGATTCCACGAGTCTTTCTACTTGATGCATCACGTCTGGCTGCGGCGCGTGTCGCGATCAATAAAGGTGACACAACTGTCCAGCCGGCATGGGAAAAGTTACAACGGGATGCCGACAAAATGCTGGCTGTGACACCCTTTTCGATCCTGAAAAAGGCAGCGACACCGCCGAGCGGAGACAAGCATGATTACATGAGCCAGGCGCCTTATTTCTGGCCCGACCCACAAAAGCCGAACGGCCTTCCTTACATTCGCCGCGACGGCGAACGCAACCCCGAAATCAACAAGATTACCGATCACAAGAGTCTGGACGATCTGGAGAATTCGGTTGAGACACTGGCGTTGGCTTATTACTTCAAAGGTGATGAAGCCTATGCGACGAAGGCCGTTGCTTTGCTGCGCCAGTTCTTTCTCGATCCGGCCACGCGTATGAATCCGAACCTGCAGTACGCGCAGTTCATTCCCGGTGTGAACACGGGCCGCGGGATTGGCTTAATCGAAACACGGGGACTGACGCGTGTTGTTGATGCGATTGGATTGCTGGCCGGGTCGAAATCACTTACTGCCGACGACGAGCGTGGATTAAGAGACTGGTTCGGCAAGTTCCTGCAATGGATGCTTGACAGCAAGAATGGCCGTGAAGAATCCGCGGCGAAGAATAATCATGGCACTTTTTACGATGTGCAAATCGCATCCTACGCGATGTTCGTCGGTCGTCGAGACTTGGCGAAACAAGTGATCGAGACCGCGAAGCAGAAACGCATCGCTACGCAAATTGAATCCGACGGCCGTCAACCGCTCGAACTGGCCCGCACCAAGGCGTGGAGTTACAGCAACATGAATCTCGAGGGGCTGATGCAGCTGGCAATGCTGGGCACTCGCATCGGTGTCGATTTATGGAGTTTTCAGACACACGACGGCCGCGGCATTCGCAAAGCACTGGATTTCCTCACTCCGATCGCGCTCGGTGAAAGTAAATGGCAGTACCCGGAGATCGAGGGCGGGGTGAAACCTGAAGCACTATTTCCGTTAATGCGTCGAGCAGCGGCGGTCTATCAGGATAAGCAATATCAGCAAGTAATGGTTGGCGTGCCTGCGGTTAGTTCATCTGACCGCAGTCGATTGCTTAACGCGGACAGGACGAACGGCAAACAACCTCAAAGATAGGAGACGAACTATTTGAAGTGCGCCGCAGAGTCCAGTTTTCTTGGGACACGCCGCGGTGGACGCAGCGGACGCTGCTTGGATTCGAATACCAGCTCCGGAGGAGCGCAATATTTATAGAACGCGATCCGCGCGTGTTTTGTAGCTCCGTAGGAGCGACATATTGTTCGGACCCATAAGATTCATTGATTTTATGTCGCTCCTACGAAGCGTAGCGAAGTGCCTGGCACCGCCTTCTATAAATATTTCGTCCTAAGGGACGAAGGCCGCAACTGAGAAACTCTATGAAAAAGATAAGCCCCGCGATTGTGACGATCCTCATTTGTGGCCTTTGGTCTCAGTTCGCACACGCGTTGCCCAAGAACTCGGTCTCAAGAATCAATCATGCGCCTGCCACCGACTGGTCCGTCGCCGTGGTCGAATCAACTATTAAACGAAATCCAACCGGCGAGTCTTTCAAGGGCTGGGGTTACGCCAAGGCGCTTTACCTGTACGGGGAATACCTCGTCTATCTACGCACGAACGACAAACGTTATCTCGATCACATCGAGTCGTGGTTCGATCAGCACATCGATGACCAGGGGAAAGTCAATCGTGAGATTAACTCGCTGGATTACATCATGCCCGGCAATCTCGCGCTGATCCTTTACAAGGAGACGAAGCAGGAGAAATACAAACTCGCCGCCGAAAACATTCGCAAGGTGTTCGACACTTATCCGCGCACAAAAGACGGGGGGTTCTGGCATGCGAACATCCCGAGTCGCGCCTGGCAGTTGTGGGCCGATGGCGTGTTCATGTCGCTTCCTTTTCTCGCCCGCTACGGGCAGATGTTTGGCGACAGTAAATACGCCGACGATGAGGTCGTGAAGCAGATGCTGATCTACTACAAGCATCTGAACGATCCCGCCACAGGTTTGCTTTGGCATGCCTACGATGAAAGCGGCGCGCAGCCCTGGGCCAATCCCACCACGCACACTTCGGCATTTCACTGGGGGCGGGCCTTTGGTTGGTACGCGATGACGCTGATTATTCTGCTCGACATTATTCCGAACGATCAGCCGCAGCGGCGCGAACTAATCAAGATCGTCCAGCAATTGGCAAAGGCGTTCGAGCGATATCAGGATCCAAACACAGGTCTCTGGTATCAGGTCGTTGATAAAGGGGACGTTGCCGGCAACTGGCTCGAGACATCCTGCTCAAGCATGTACTCATACATGCTTTGGATGGGCGTGAAACGCGGCTATTTGCCAAAGCGCTACGCGACTGTGGCGCAGAAGGGTTACCGCGGCGTACTCACCAAGTTATCGCTCGATAACGATGGCATGACGAATCTCGTCGACATTTCCGAGGGCACAAACGTCGGCGATTTGGCCTATTACTTCGCGCGCAAACGAAACGAGAATGACTTTCACGGTCTGGGCGCGTTTCTGATCATGAATGAAGAGATAGGCGCAGCACGTATGGGTTATAAACCAAACCGGATAAGTTGGAAGGTGAAGTGACTCAGAGTCGTCGCGACTTTCTAGCGGCTACCATCGCCGCGCCCGCATTGATTGCGGCTCTTCGCGCCGCCGATGCCACAGCCAACGGAATTACGGTAAGCAGTCCCAATCGCCGAATTCAGTTTCACCTTTCTCCGGACCCCACGCAACTGCGCTATTCCGTTACCTTTAACAATCGAAAAGTAATCGATTGGTCGAGGTTGGCAATCGGTATCGATGGGACAGACATCACTAACCTTGTTAGCTTCCGCGACGTCGAGCGCTATAGGATCAGCGAAAACTACGCAACGCGAGGCGTGCATTCAACGGCGGTGAATGAATGCAACGGCGCGCGCCTGTCGTGCCAGCACGATAAAAGCGGCATCAGTTACATACTTGAGCTCCGCGTTTTCAACGATGGGGTGGCTTTTCGTTTTGTGATTCCGGGAGAAGGTCGGCGCGTGCCTGATGAAGCGAGTACCTTCTCGCTTCTCAACAACAGCATTCTTTGGTATCACGACTTCGAAGGCCACTATGAAGGCATCCACAAGAAGAAAAAGATCAGTGAGGTTGAAGATGGTGAATGGGCCGCGCCGCCCTTGACGATCAAGCTGCCCGGCAGCCTCGGCTATGCAGCCATTACAGAAGCGGCGTTAACGAATTACGCCGGCATGGGTTTGCGAGCTGAGGGAAAGATGGGTTTCACAATTGTCCTTGGTCATGCCTTGCCGGTCAGCCATCCATTCGACCTGCGCTATGGAAAAGAAGAAGCGAAGCGGCTGTCCAGACCCGCCGCGATCGAGGGAGCGATCACAACGCCCTGGCGCGTGATCATGATAGGCGCGGATCTGAACACGCTCGTCAAATCCGATATCATCAGCAACCTTTCGCCCGCGCCGGACCAGACGATCTTTCCACACGGACTGAAAACGGATTGGATCAAGCCGGGCCGCGCAGTTTGGCGATATCTGGATGGCGGTGAAAATACTTTTGACGGAATAAAGGAGTTTTCGCGGCTCGCCGGCCAGCTTGGATTTGAATACAACATCGTCGAAGGAATGTGGCAGCGTTGGACGGACGCACAATTGCACGAGCTGGTTGATTATTCAAATCAACAGAACGTGAAGCTGTGGTTCTGGAAGCACCGGCGAAACCTCGGCACAGAGCGCGAGCGTGAAGAATTCTTTTCGTTATTATCGCGCCTGGGCGTGGCCGGCGCGAAGATCGATTTTTTCGATCATGAGGCTAAGGAAGTCATCGATCTATATCAGGCCATGCTGCGCAGTTCAGCTGAGCACAAAATCATGGTCGAGTTTCACGGCGCGAACAAACCCGCGGGTGAGTCGCGCACCTGGCCGAATGAGTTGAGTCGCGAGGCGATTCGCGGACTCGAGTATCGCAGCCTGAACCTGCGCTCGGTGCATAACACCACGCTGCCGTTTACCCGTTTCCTCGCCGGCCATGCTGACTATACGCCGGTGCATTTTGGCGAACGACGACGCGAAACTTCCTGGACTCACCAAATTGCCAGCGCGGTTGTTTTCACTTCGCCGCTGATGATTTACGGCGCGCATCCTCAGCACATTCTCGAGAATCCTGCTGCCGAGCTGATCAAAGCGATACCATCCGAGTGGAATGAAACGATCGTTTTGCCACTCTCAGAGATTGGCGAGTTGGCCGCATTCGCACGGCGAAAGGACGATGTCTGGTTCGTTGGAATTATGAACGCGCTCACCGGGAAGACAATCCGCGTTCCTTTGAATTTCCTGGGATCGCGGAGATACCACGCGACATTGGTTCAGGATCAAATGGATGAACCGGCGGCGGTGAGAATAGAGAAAATCACGGTCGGCCGTCGAGACACTCTGACTATCAAAATGCGCGCCGGCGGGGGATTTGTAGCGCGATTTGATTTCCCTGGTTCCGTCGGGGGCAAGCCACCCTTCCTGA
>DATNEI010000182.1:0-14533 GCA_035606795.1 Pyrinomonadaceae bacterium | reverse complement strand
ATGATCAAGATCGAGCACACGCTTTTCGCGCTGCCTTTTGCTTTTCTTGGCGCAGTGCTGGCGGCCCATGGAATTCCGACCGCGTGGCAGATTGTCTGGATCACGCTGGCCATGGTCGGCGCGCGCTCGACGGCAATGGCGTTCAATCGCATCGCTGATAAGGACTATGACGCGCGCAACCCGCGCACGAAAACGCGCGCCATTCCCGACGGCGCTTTGTCGGTCGCATTCGTTTGGGGATTCACCCTAATTGCCGCCGCAGTCTTTTTTGTGGCCGCGGCGATGCTGAATCGTCTGACCCTGCTCCTGTCGCCGGTCGCGCTGGCGAGCATCATCCTGTACTCCTACACGAAACGTTGGACGTTGTTGTCGCATCTGATTTTGGGCTGGTGTTTAGCCATCGCGCCGACCGGAGCGTGGATTGCGGTGCGCGGCGCCATCGATAGCCCGATTCCTTTGTTGCTGTCACTGGTCGTCATGTTGTGGACCGCAGGCTTCGATGTTCTCTATGCGTGCCAGGATTACGAATTCGATCGGCGGGAAGGCTTGTATTCAATTCCGGCGCGGTTCGGCATCGCCCGGTCGCTGTGGATTTCTCGAGGGCTGCACGCAGGCGCATTCGCAGCACTCGTTGCGCTATACTTCCTCACGAACCTTGGCATTCTGGCATTGATTGGTTTAGTGGCCACCGGCGCACTTTTGATTTATCAGCACACGCTTGTGCGCGCTAATGATTTGAGCCGACTGAATGCTGCGTTTTTTACGACCAACGCTTTTGTGAGCGTGATTCTGTTTCTGACTTTTGGCAGTGCCGTTTTCTTTCGACGTTAATCGCAAATGAATATTTCACACGACCCCAAATTGAATGAGATCAGCGCGAAGGTGCGAGCCGGCGAGCGCTTATCCTTTGAAGACGGTGTCGGGCTTTTCCATACTGATGACCTGAACGCGCTCGGCAAGCTCGCCGACACCGTGCGGCGGCAGATGCTCGGCCGCATAACCTACTTCAACGTGAATCGGCATCTCAATCCGACGAATGTTTGCTACGTTGACTGCAAATTCTGCGGCTTCTTTCGCACGCCGCGTCAGCCGGACGCTTACACGCACAACATAGATGACTCTCTGAAGATTGCCGGCCAGGCGGTGAGCGAAGGCGCGACCGAACTGCACATCACCGGCGGCCTGAACACAAAGCTGCCGTTCAGTTACTTCACGGACTTGCTGTCGGCTTTAAAGGAACGTTACCCGCAGCTTCATCTCAAAGCATTCACGATGGTGGAACTCGATCACTTCGCGCGTTTTTACAAGATGGCCGACGACGAAGTGATTCATCAGCTAATCGATGCAGGGTTGGATTCATGTCCCGGCGGCGGCGCCGAAATTTTTCGCGAGCCGACCCGCTCCATGATCTGTTCGCACAAGTGCGACGCGCAACGGTGGCTTGATCTCGCCGGCACAGTACACGCCGCGGGCCTGAAAACGAACGCGACGATGCTTTACGGCCACATCGAATCGATCGAAGATCGCGTGGATCACATGGTGCGGTTACGCGAGCAGCAGGACAAATCCGGCGGCTTTCAATGTTTCATTCCGCTGGCTTTTTATCCTGAGAACACACAGCTCGCGCATTTGCCAGGGCCCTCGGGCATTGATTCGTTGAAGACCATGGCGGTGTCGCGTCTGATGCTCGACAACTTCGCGCATATCAAAGCCTACTGGGTGATGCTGGGCAAACGGTTGGCGCAGGTCGCGCTGCACTTTGGCGCGAACGATATCGACGGCACGATCACCGAAGGCGGCGAATTAACTGAAAGCTACTCGGTCGAGTCGAACAATGAAGTGAAGATGACGAAACCAGAACTGATTCAATTGATTGAAGAAGCGGGATTCGAAGCCGTTGAGCGGGATACCGTATACAATCGGATCGAAAGCGCTGCAATCGCGTGAGTTTTATGACTGCACAAGCAACAGCAACCAAAACAATCAGCCTCGCCCATTCGCCTGATTCCGACGATGCGTTCATGTTCTATGGACTGGCAACGCACAAGATCGAAACCGGCGATCTGGAGTTTCAGCACGTCCTCCAGGATATTCAAACGCTCAACGAAGAAGCCCGCAAAGGAACGTACGACGTCACGGCGATCAGCTTTCACGCTTATGCGTATGTCGCGGACAAGTATGCGCTGCTGCCACACGGCGCCTCGATCGGCGACAACTATGGGCCCATCGTGGTTTCGAATCAGGAACTCGATCCTTCAAAACTGAGCGAGATCACGATTGCCGTTCCCGGCACGTTGACCAGTGCCTTTCTCGCGTTGAGCATCCACACGCCAAAGTTCAACTACGAGGTTGTTCCTTTCGATCAAATTATCGAAGCAGTAAATGACGGCAGATGCGACGCCGGACTTTTGATTCACGAAGGCCAGCTCTTCTATCACAGCCTCGGCTTGCACAAAGTGCTCGACCTCGGCGAGTGGTGGCATGAGCACACTGGCGGACTGCCTCTGCCGATGGGCGGTAATGCAATTCGCCGCGATCTCGGCGCCGAAACGATTCGCGAAGTCTCGAGCCTTTTGAAAGAGAGCATCCAGTATTCACTCGACAACCGGGAAGACGCGCTCGAGTACGCGATGCAATTTGCTCGTGATATGGATCCCGCGCTGGCTGATCGATTTGTCGCGATGTGGGTGAACGAATTGACGCTGGATTACGGTGAGCGCGGCCGCGAAGCCGTCAGTCGCCTACTGAAAGAAGGTCACGAACGCGGCATCATTCAGCATCAGGTCGAGGTCGAGTTCGTACAGTAGATCATCGGCGCTCTTTACAGAACCGTGAGCGGCAGCGAGCGGGGTACGGGCGCAACTCTACTCCGCGACGCGTAGCGTCATAATGATTTTAGCCCGGTCTTTTAAGACCGGGTGACGGGCACAACAACAATTATCCGTCGCGTAGCGACGATTGAAAAAGAACGTTCCTCGGACTCATCGCGTCCGCTACGCGACGCGCGAACTTGGCCAATCTCATCCCGGCCTTGAAGGCCGGGCTAAAGTCACGCGACGCTAGGCGTCGACTATTTTGTCCCTACGACTTTGCAGCAAGACCACGGCCCGGTTTGGTTGACAGCCGCCGAAGACTGAACCGAAAATGGTCGCCTCAATATGAAAACTCCTCGATTTCTTCTCCGTGGATTTCGCCGGCCCGCTGAAGTCGCGTCGCTCGCACTGGGCAAGTTGGAGCGTGAAGTCCTGGAACAAACATGGGCGCGCGGCGAGGTCAGCGTGCGGGACATTTATCTCGCTTTTGCCGAGCGAGTTGCTTACACGACTTTGATGACGACGCTCGATCGTCTGTACAAGAAACAGATCCTGATGAGACGAAAAGACGGGCGCGCGTTTCTTTATCAAGCCGCATTCTCACGCGAACAGTTTGAACATGGCATCCGCGAGGACGTCATCGACGGGCTCTTCAACGATGAAAATGTTATCCAGCCACTGCTGGCCTGCATCGTGGATACGGTGAGCGAGCGCGATCGCGAGATGCTCGACGAGCTGGATCGACTGGTGAAAGAGAAGAAGCGGGAACTGCGCAGGAAATCAGAATAATATGTACCTGTTACTGGGAACCTGTTTGGCGCTGGCGAGTTTTTTCGCGCTTAATGCGTTCGCGTCGGCGCTGATTTCTCTCCTCGGGCGCATCGCCACCCTCCTGGCCCAACGCTGGTCGGCGCGCACACGCGCGGAATTCTTGTTTGCGCTGCGGATTGCCGGTCCCATCTTCTCTCTGATCGTCGTCGCGATCCTGTTCGTCCCCTCTTACGTCGGTTACGAGCCTTACGGGACTTCAGAAGTGGTCAGCAGAAAGCTGGCAACTCTCGCGGCGATTTCATTTCTCGGGCTCGGGTTTGCATTCTGGCGCGCGTTCCGCTCATGGATTGCGACCAGGAGACTGGAAAGACAGTGGCTGCGCGATGCAGTGAGCATTCGCCTGCCGCTGCTCGACATTCCAACTTTTCGCATCGCGCATCCTTTTCCGATTATTGCCGTGGTCGGCACCCTCAGGCCGCGTTTGTTTATCGCCGAACACGTGCTCGAGTCGCTCACTGAAGATGAATTGGCGGCCGCGATTGCGCACGAGACAGGTCACCTGGCGGCGCGTGACAACTTCAAGCGCGCGTTGCTGCGTATTTGCCGGGACTTGCTGACCATAGTTCCGAGTGGTCGCTCATTGGATCGCGCCTGGGCGGAATCGGTTGAGTGCGCTGCCGATGAACATGCGGCGCAGTTAAGTCCGGACGTAGCCTTGAATCTGGCCTCTGCGCTAGTGAGGATCGCGCGTATGGTTCCGGTGGGCATGCGGACCGAATTACCGCTGGCGACATTTTTGGTCGGCGAGGAAACTCGCGGCATCAAGACCCGCGTGCGGCGCTTAATCGAGATCGCTTCCGCCAGTCGGTCAAACGGCGCGCAGCGGTTGCGTATTGGCGCGTTGGCGCCGGTCGCCGGTCTGCTGGCATTTGTTACGTTAACTATCGCCGTGGCCGCCAACTCTCACGTGCTGTTAAGAGTCCACTCCGTCGTCGAACAAGTTGTCTCGCTCCTCAGTTAAAACTATTTCGCAGCGGCAACGGCCAAAGGCTTTCTGAGCCAGAAAAAGACCGCGGCGGCGAAGGCCTGGGCCAACATACCGAAGATAACCAGGGTCATCAGCGAATGGTCATAGAGAACTCCCATCGTGACGCTTCCCAAAAACCACAACACTCCGTAAACGGCGTTGAAGGCGCCGAAAGCGGTGCCGCGTTTATTCATCGACACCACTTGGGAAATTCCCGAGCGCAGCGTGGCATCCTGGGCGCCTAAACCGATTGCCCAGCAGGCCACACTGACGTAAACGCCGGTCGAGCCGCCCAGAAATCCAAAGGGCAGCGTGAGCAATGACGCCATTATTCCCAAAACGATGATCTGAATTCCGAACCGATCGAAGAGCCTGCCAAAAATCAGCGCGGTCAATCCGTTGACTCCCATCGCTCCTGAATATAGCAACGGCACCACTGCCGGCGTAACCAGCGAATTCTTTTGAAAGTGATAGGCGAGCAGTGGAAAATCGACGAACCCGAGCGCCAGCAGACCAGCAGCGATAACATAGATCCAAAACACCTCGGGAAGATTTTTCTGTGTGGGGGCCGCGGGCGGCGTGCCTTTGTGCGGACTCAGCGCGCGCGCGAATAGCAGCGCAATAAACGCGCCGAGAGCGGGCACTCCCAACCAGAGAAATGCCGGGCCGAAATGATGCGTGCGCGCGACCGCCGTCGCCACCAGCAGCGGCCCGAGCACTGCGCCGGTCTGATCCATCGCGGTATGCAAACCAAATCCCCAACCATGGCCGACAACTTCGGTTGCTTCCGAAAGAAGAACGTCGCGCGCGGGCCCACGCAAACTCTTTCCCGTGCGTTCAGCCACCACCAGCAGCGCCGCCGCTTGCCAGTTCCCCGCAAAAGCGAGACCCGGCACCACAACCAAATTCAAAAAATATCCAAGCGTCGTGATGGTCCAATATGCGCGAGTCTTGTCAGCCAGTTTGCCGGAGAAGTAACGCAGGCTGGCCGCAATCATCTCGCCGAGCCCTGCGATGATCCCAACTTGAGTAGCGCTGGCGCCGAGATCCTTCAGCAGCGGACCGATGACGCTGTGCTCGCCTTCGTAAGTCATGTCCGCGAACAGACTGACAAAGCCCAGCGCGACAATGAAACGAAGCGCTGCCTTGCGATCAGGTTTTGAAATGGCGGTCATCTTTTTCTGAAATCAAACCCGGGTGGCCAGGATTTCCCAAACCGAGAGGCATCCGAGAACCACCAACAAACCTACGGCGACATAGCGAACAACTTTCGGCGAAACGCGATCCTGAATCCAGCGGCGGAGGCCCGCGCCCAGGAAAGCAGCCAGAGAGCCTTTGGTAATCATTGCTGCGACAGCGCCTAACCAAACAATCAAGGCCGCGTGATACTTCGCGGCCATCGCTGCCGCGGTGATCTGGCCCACATCACCCCATTCCGAAAAGAAGATCGCCGCGAATGAGACTATCGCGGCCTTATGCGCTTTGTGTTGGTCTCGTTCGTGGCGATATTGATCGTCCTTTCGCCATAGAGCAATCGCGACGCCGACAAAACTTGCGGCTGTAATACCGGCTACGAGCAGGCGTGGCAATTTCGAGATTGCCTGGCCAACCAAAACCGCGACACCCATCTTGGCCATGAACGCCGTTGCCATTCCGATCAAAATTGGCGCGGTGCGGTAACGGGCCGACAGCACGCCGGTCGTATAGAGCAACTTGTCGCCCACGATCTCGGCGAGAAATACTGCTCCAAAGGTCGCGAAGAAAATTACAATCAAAGGATTGCCGTGTTAGAGAATACGAGCGCGCATTCTAGGACGCGCTGCGGAACTTCGCAATTGGGCGCCATTAACAGCTCAGGTCGGATGTGACTTTGCGATCCTTTGCGCCTTTGCGCCTTTGCGTCTTTGCGTGATGAAACCATCTGATTTGAAAAATGCGGGTTCACGCAAAGGCGCGAAGCCGCAAAGACACGCAAAAGTGGTCACTCAAAAATGAGGTGCAGTCCGGCATGTTGAGTTGGAACGAATGACGGCTCGACGCCAAACGCATCGCGAATCAAACCCGCCGTCAGGACTTCTACCGGAGTCCCCGCCGCTATGAACCGCCCGCGATTGAGCAAGACAATTTGATCCGCAAACCGTGCCGCCAGATTCAGATCGTGCACCACCCCGACTATGGCGACATCGGGCGCGTTGGCAAAAGCGCGCACTTTCTTCATGAAATCCAGTTGATGGCGGATGTCGAGGAATGTCAGCGGCTCGTCAAGAAAGAGGTAGCGGCATCGCGCCCTCGGGCCATTTGCTTCTTGGTTCGCATCGTCACGCCACAGTTGCGCCAGCACGCGGGCGAAATTAACGCGCTGCCTCTCGCCGCCGCTGAGCGTCTGGTAATCTCGCGCGCTGAATTCGGTCACGTCAAAGTGCGTCATCACCTCATCCACGATGTTTTCATCGAGCGGTCCCGGACGGCCGCCGAAATGCGGGTAGCGACCCATCATCACGACTTCGCGCACGGTAAGTGGAAAGGCAACTTCAATCGCCTGGGACAGTACCGCGCGATGTTTCGCCAGGTCAGCTTCGCGCGCCTCACCCACGTCGGCTCCTTCGTATTCAACCGTGCCGTTTTGCGGACGAAGGAGCCGCGCGAGCACTTTAATCAGAGTCGATTTCCCTGCCCCGTTCGGACCGATTATCAGGTGCAGCTTGCCCGGCGCGAACGACACAGAGATGTCGGAGATCAACTCTTTCTGTCCGATGCGAAACGTGATGTTCGTAGCAGTGAGCATTTGGCTTTGCGTTCCTTTGCGCCTTTGCGTCTTGGCGTGAGACAGGTTCGCGCAAAGGCGCCAAGTCGCAAAGTGCCGCAAAGAGTTCTCAGAAAACGTACTGTCTTCGTCTCAACAGAAAAATGAATACCGGCACACCCACCGCCGACGTGACGATGCCAATCGGCAACTCGGCCGGTCGCACGACCAGCCGCGCGAGCAAATCCGCCAGCGTCAAAAGCGTCGCGCCCATCAGCGCGCTACCGGCGATCAAGTAGCGGTTATCCGCGCCGCCAATCATCCGCAGGAGGTGCGGCACGATTAGGCCGACGAAACTGATCACACCGGTGAACGCCGTCGCCACTGCCACGATGACGACGTTGATCGAAAGAATGATCCATTTCAGGCGGTTCACATTCACGCCCAGATACGTGGCTTCTTCTTCACCAATCATCAGCGCGTTCAGTTGCTTCGCGTAACGCAGCGCGATTAGTGTGCCGGCAATCGTGGAGATCGATACGATCTCCACCGTTTTCCAACTCGAGCCCGAGAGCGTGCCCAGGCTCCAGAAGGTAATCGAACGCGCTTGAGGGTCGCGCGCAATGTACTGAAGAAATCCGATCGCGCTCATGAAGAGCGCATTCACGGCCAGACCAGTCAACAACAACATCACGATCGAGGCTCTTCCGTCTTCTCTGGAACGAGCGAGCAGAAACACCAAATACGTTGACAGCACGCCGCCGATACAGGCCGCAACCGGCAGAGCAAAAAGACTTGTGCCGATGTGAAAGACACCACCAAGCACGAAGAAGAGAGCAGATCCAAACGCGGCGCCGCTGGATGTGCCGACTAGTCCCGGCTCGACGATGGGATTGCGAAACAGCGCTTGCATCAGAGTGCCGCCGACACCCAAGCTCGCTCCCACCAGCAGGCACATGATGGCGCGGGGAAAGCGCAGTTCAAGGAAAATGCGCTGATCTAAGGTTGGTTCAGGTTGGCCGGGAAAAAGCGAGACGAGGGCGCGGCTAATTTGCGCAACTGAAAAATCTATCGCGCCGAAACGAATCGACGCGGCGAGCACCAGCAACGTGAGCACGGTCAAGGCGATGAGCACCGCTACTCGATTGCCATGTTGACTGGTCACTTTTGATGAATCGTACGGGCGACTTTCTCGATGTTCTCACCAGAGCGCGGACCGAAATAATTTAACACGTTCTCTTCAATCCGGTAGATACGGCCGTTCTTCGCCGCGTTCGAAGTGGCCACCCCCGGCAACGCTTTAATCTGATCCATCGACCCATTCAAACGATCGTAACCATAATCGGTCATGAGGATCACATCGGGATTTGCCTGCGCGAGAATCTCCGGCGATTCCATTCGCTGCATGCCGCGGCCTGAACTATCGCCGGCCATTTCACCGCCCGCCAATTCAACCATTTTGCTGACACCGCCACCATCACCACCGCCACCTTTGCCCACAACCATGTAGACATTCGATGCGCGGCCAAAATGGATCACCGCGACGCGTGGGTGGTCGGTGTACTGCTTGACCTTTTCCAGCGATGCGGCCTTCTGCGTATCCATCGTGTTGCACAGTTCTTCCGCCCGCGCCTCTTTGTGAAAGTAAGCGCCTATCTCGCGAATCAAAGCCTTCGCGCCGTCGAAGTCGGTATTCTTCGCGGTGAACGTCTTCATCGGAATGTTGAGTTGCTGAATCTGCTGCACAACCTGCGGCGGCCCGATGTTGTTGTCGTGAATGATCGCGGTGGGATGCAACGAGAGGATGCCTTCGGCACTCAACGCGCGGTGATAGCCAACCGTCTGCTTATTCTTCACGTCGGGCGGATAAGTGGTTGAGAGATCGACACCCACCACTTCATCCTGCGCGCCGAGCGCCCAGATGATTTCGTTGTAGATCGGCGAGATGACTACGTAGCGCTGCGGGCCAGTGTTCGTGGGCGCGTTGCGGAAACGGGAACAGGAAATAGCCGTGAAGAGAGCGGCTAGAGCAATGGCGAAAAATAGAATTCGTTTCATGGCGGAAATGAGTCCTGAAAATTCAGACGAATCTTCGTGCTCATTGTTTATGGGTGCGACCACATTCTCATGGGCCACCAGGAATGCCTCAGGATCAGGAAGAGCGGCTTGCCGCCGCATCGCTTGACCTAAAAGCTGCGGGGGCAAGCCCACCTTCCTCACCTTGAGGCATTCCGGGTTGCTTCGCTTAGAACACAATTCGCGCCTGCAACTGAAACATCCGCGGCGGGTCGATGTTCGCAAACGCCGGAATCGCGTGTCCATCCGTGCCGATAGCGCTCTGCGGCGTGTACCAGCCGAAGGTTGATGCCGGCGTCGCCGCGTCACCATAAGTCGTGACGCCACGTGCCAGCATATTCGCATGATTGAAGATATTGAAGCCCTCAAAGCGCAACACGAGGTTCGCGCGCTCAGTCAATCGGATTCGGTTTTCCACGAAGATCGCGACTTCCGAAGTTGGCGTCCCGCGAAATGCCGACTTCGCGATTACCACTCCACTGATAACCGGGCGATCGTTGTTCGCGCCGTCGCCGTTATTGTCCACGCCGGTGGTGGCATTGAATGGCCGGCCTGACGCGAACATTCCCAACGTGCCGGCAGTGAAATTCCACGGCAGCCGGTAATGGAAGTTAACCACCGCGCGATGTCTTTGATCCACGACGCTGGGTCCGCGTTCGACTTCACCGAGACGAGTGATGATGCTTTCGTTCGGATTGATGCCATTTCCGTCCGGCTCGGTAGTATTTGTCGCGCTCGACAGAGTGTAAGAGACTGATGCCAACATCTTCCGGTTGCCGCGATAGACCAGGTTGGTCTGCAGTCCGTTGTAATCGGCCACGCCCAGATTCATGATCACGTTCACCTGACGCACGCCGCCGTTAACCGGGAGAATCGGACGCGTTGCGTTCGCCGCCGTCACCGCTTGGGCCGCTGTGCAAGGGGGCGCGACGCCCACCGGACAGCGAAACTGTCCCGGCGCGTTTCGATCAAAGGTCGAAGGCGCATTCAGATCAATCGTGCGCTGAATGTCGCTCAGGTGCTGGCGCACGTAATCCGCGCCCCAGAACAGTCCTTTGGCAAACTCTCGCTCAAAGCCAATCGTGAACACCTGGCTGCGCGGGTTGACCAGCTCATCCGGATAGTTCGGAAGCAGATCGAAATTCAATCCATAACGTGCGAACTGCTCACGATAAAAGTTCCGCAGGCCGGCACGAATTTGTATATCGCGCGCCGGTAATTGACTCGCGGGAATAGTTCGCGGATCGACATTCACCGGTACGGCCGTGAGCGAAGCCGGAAAGCCGGTCTGGCCGGGGTTCGCCGTGTAACTGCCTAAACCATCCAACCCATTTGTGAGATAGCCGGCCACCGCATTACTGCGAATCTGCGCGTAGTAGATTCCGTAACCGCCTCGGATTGCAGTTCGCGAATCACCGTAGGGATGCCAGCCAAAGCCGATGCGTGGCTGCAAATTGTTGTGATCGTCCGTCAGTGTCTGGCGGTCGTAGCGCAGTCCCACATCGAGAGTGAAGTCGGGCGTGACTCGGAAGCTGTCCTGAATAAATCCCGAGAGCAACCATTGATTCAAATCGTAAGTTGAAATTCCGAAGTTAATCGGCTGTGAGTAATTCTGAACGTCGTTCAGCGTCAACTGATTCAAAGGTGCAGTCGTGGTGTTCTTGAACGTAAACGTTCCCAGCGTCGCCTGTCCGGGCTCACTGCCAAACCCGCCTGAATTGTGATGTATCACGCTGCCGCCAATCCGCACGTAATGTTTGCCGGCTGCCCAGGAGACCGTGTCGGAAACTTGCCACTGATGACTCCAGAGATTCGAGGAGCGGTTTTCACCAACCGTGAATGCGGCCGCTCCGGAACGCGTATAAACCGTCGAAGGATTCTGCGCCTCCCAAAGCGTAACCGGATCGCCATGTAGATAAGCAAAGCGGGCTTCGTTCAAAACGTGCGAACTCAGGACTGACGACAGGTTCGCCTGCATCGTCCAGGCGCGGCGACTGTACCGGCGGGCAACGCTCGGCGCATTCGTGCCACCAACCGCATCCTGCGGATTGTCGTCGGTCATGCGGTCGAGATTAAAGCGCACCATCAGAGTTTCGTTGGGGGTGAACTTGTGATCGACGCGCGCATCCAAAAGCGTCTGTCGATAATGTCCGGTTACGTCGAGGTGTCCGTCGGCCGGCAAAACAAAAGACGGCAACGCACTCGACAAGAATGTTGTGCGATCCTGACGCGTGTAATCGCTGGATACGAAAAAGAAGGTTTTGTCGTGAACAATTGGGCCGCCGACCGAACCAGAGAACTGGTTCAGCTTGTCGGGGACATCTACCGGATTGATCGCGACCAAATTTGTCGGTGGCACACAACTGGTCAGCGACGGCGGACAAAAGTTGTCTTTAGAAAAGCTCTTCGCCTGCCAGGGGCCGCCGGGACGTAGCAGGTACAAGCCTTCGCCATGAAATTCGTTGGTGCCTGATTTTGTGACGATGTTGAGCGCCGGTCCGTACGTCCAACCGTATTCAGATGAGAAAGCATTCGTGAGCACATTGAATTCCTGCACCGCGCCCATCGGAACCGTCGCGACTGCCGTCTGTCGTCCCCATCCTTCATCGTTGCTCGCGCCGTCGAGTACCCACGCAGTCGCGCGACGCGAACCGACACCGGTGATGAAATAAGTCTGGTTGACGAAAAGATCGCCAGTGCCTTTGCCTTGCCGGAAGGCCGAATTCAAGAGGGGCAGGGTTGAGACTTTGCGACCAAGAATGGGCAGCTCGTCGATGCGCTTGCTCTCTAACGGCAGACCGATCTGTGGATCGGCGCGCACCCCCTCTGTGGTGCCAAAGACCGTAACCTCGCTTTGTCCGCCGCCCGCTACAACTTTTACTTTGACCTTCGAAATTTCGCCGGCACGTAACGTCAAGCCAGTTGCATCTTCGGCCGTGAAACCCGTCACCTTTACGCTGACTTTGTATTCACCCGTTAACGGCAGTCCTGGGAAAGTCGCAGTGCCTTCGTCACCAGAGACGGCTTCGCGCGTGGCTCCGGTTGCGGTGTTGGTCACCGAAATGTTTGCGCCGGCAACGACTGCATCGTTTTGATCAACAACAGTCACAACCATGCTGGCCGTGTTGGACTGCGCCAGAATGGGAGCCGCGCTCATCAAAGCGAAGCCGGCAAGCACAAGAGCGGCAACAACGGGCTTAAATCTCATCAATTTTGTCCTCGGTTCAGATAGTTCGGGGAATTGGTGCAGCAGGAAAGGTGCAATCTAGCGTCAGAGCGGGAAGTACTACCAGCCACCGTTGAGTCTGGGAGCGCAGGCATCTTGCCTGCGGGTCGCGCGCATCTTGCGCGCTCCCTGGCTAACTCATGGTGAGGAAGGGTGGCTTGCCCCCGCGGTGACAATTCGGGAAAGGCGGGGGCAAGCCACCCTTCCTCACCATGAGGTTATGTAACTCTATTTTCCAAACCAACCAATCGGCTTGCCCGAGAGATCAACCCAAACACTCTTCACCTGGGTGTAAAGCTCCAGCGCGTGCCGGCCCATCTCGCGACCGTAGCCTGATTGCTTGTAGCCACCGAATGGCGAGGCCGCGTTCATCATGTTGTAGGTATTGATCCAGACGACACCGGCCTTGACCGCTTTCGCAAAGCGATGCGCGCGCGTGATGTTCTGCGTCCAAATACCTGCGGACAACCCGTAGATCGTGTCGTTCGCTTTCTGAATCAACTCGTCGTCATCTTTGAAAGTAATGACGCTTGAGACGGGGCCAAAGATTTCTTCCTGGGCCACGCGCATGGAGTTATCAACGTCGCTAAAGATCGTCGGCTGAAAGAAGTAGCCGTGCTGAAACTCCGGATCGAGTTGCGGCGCTCCGCCGCCGGTCAACACGGTCGCGCCTTCCTGACGCGCGATATCGACGTAGCCTTTAATTCGATTCAACTGTTCTTCGGATACTTGCGGTCCCATCAAAGTCGCCTTGTCCATCGGGTCTCCAACTTTGATTCGCTCCGCTTTTTCCTTAAATCGTGCGAGGAATTCATCTTTGGCTTTCTCTTCCACGAAGATGCGCGAGCCGGCGCAACATACCTGGCCTTGATTAAAGAAGATTCCCATCATCGCGCCGTTTACAGCCTGATCGAGATCAGCATCCGCAAAGATCACATTCGGCGCTTTGCCGCCAAGTTCCAGCGAAACCTTGGTCAGATTTTCCGCCGCGGCTTTGGCGATCAGCTTGCCGACCTCAGTCGATCCAGTGAAGGCGATCTTGTCGATGCCTTTGTGTGAAGCGAGCGACGCACCGGCCGTCTCGCCGTAACCAGTCACGATGTTGACCACGCCTTCGGGAAAGCCTGCTTCCTGAATCAGCTTCGCGAGTTCAAGCGCAGTCACCGGCGTTTGCTCGGCAGGTTTCAGAACTACCGTATTGCCTGCGGCTAACGCGGGCGCCAGTTTCCACGCCGCCATCAACAGAGGAAAGTTCCACGGGATGATTTGCCCGCAGACGCCGACCGGTTCGCGCAAAGTGTAATTGAACATCTGGCCGGGCACGGGAATCGTCTCGCCTTCGATCTTCGTTGGCCAGCCCGCGAAGTATTCAAAGTTCTCAACCACGCCCGGCAAATCGATGTACGTCGATTCCTTGATTGGCTTACCGTTGTCGTGCGTTTCCAATTCGGCCAACTGTGCTGCGTCGCGTTCAATCAATTGCGAAAGTTTGTAGAGCAGCCGGCCGCGATCGCGCGCGCTCATCTTCGACCACTTGCCTTCGAACGCTTTGCGCGCGGCGGCGACAGCTTTGTCGATGTCGGCTTTTTCAGCTTCAGCAACTTCAGCGAACGTCTCGCCGGTGGCCGGATTAGGCGTCGCGAAAGTTTTGCCTGATTCAGCGTCTACAAATTGCCCGTCAATGAATAGTTGATAACGACGTTCTGATGTTTGCGGTTGTGGTGATGACATAGAAAGAATCTAGCATTGTGTAAACGCGAAGTCGAAGCCTTGGAATCCAGCCACCGATACGCACAGATCGACACGATCAGATTTTCTGATCTGTGCAAGTCTGTGTTCATCTGTGGCTATGTTTTCCTCAGTGGGGTATCGTTATT
>DATNEI010000177.1:0-17997 GCA_035606795.1 Pyrinomonadaceae bacterium | reverse complement strand
CGCGCTGATCACTCGAGTCTTGGGATCGATCACGATCGCTGCCAGCGAGCCGCTCGACCACGGGCCGGTGACGTGCAATTTGTGACCGCGCGCCAACAAATCGTTGCGCACTGATTCAGGGATGCGCGACTCAACCGAAAGATCGCCCGGGTAGATCGTGTGCGGGAACGGTGAAGCCGGAAACGCGCGCGTCAACCACTTGGGCGCTTCAATCGCCTGCTGCACGTTCATGCCGAACTCAGTGATATTGAGGAGCGTCTGCATCGTCAGCAGCACTTGATTGTCGGCGCCGGGCGTCCCCATCACCATGCGCGGCTCGCCGTCTTTCATCACTAAGGTTCCCTGCAAAGTGCTGCGCGGCCGTTTGCCGGGCGCGAGCGCATTGGCTTCGCCGGGATTCAGCGTGTAGTAGTCACCGCGGCAGTTAAAGATAAAACCCAAGTCGCCCATCACCACGCCGGTGCCGAACGCGCTGTGCAAACTCGGCGTGAAGCTGATCATGTTGCGCGCGCCATCAACTACCGCGATGTAGCTGGTGTCGCCTTCGTGACTCGCATCGCCTTCGGTGGTGATCGTCACTGGACGGTCCAGCGGCGTTGCGTCACTCGTAAATTTCTCAGCCGTGCCCGGACGAAACGCCAGCGACGCTGCGCCTTTGTCGATCAACTTGCGACGCTCAGCCGCGTACTCTGTCGAAAGCAAACCGGCGTACGGAATTTTGATGAAGTCCATATCGCCGAGATATTTCTCGCGGTCGGCCATCGCGAGTTTGGTCGCTTCCACCGTCGTGTGAATGTAGTCGGCGCTGTTGTGGCCCATCGCCTTCAGGTCGTAACCGTCGAGCATCCGCAGCGCAAACAATTCGGCGGGGCCCTGACTGGCTGAAGCGTTCTTGTAGATCTCGTAGCCGTGAAAATCAATCGACACGGGATCTTCGACTTTGGCGGTGTAGTTTGCGAAGTCTTCGTAACGAAAAAGTCCGCCGTTGCTTTCGGAGAACGCGGCCATCTCGCGGGCGATATCGCCCTTGTAGAAACGATCGCGCGCGGCTTCCAATGCGGCGTGACGGCCTTTCCGTTTGTTTTGCGTCTCGGCTTCGACAATCCGTCTCAGTGTCCGTGCCAGCTCGGGATTGCGAAAGATCTCGCCGGCTTTTGGCGCACGACCGCCGGGTAAATACACCTTCATGCTGCTCGGATACTTGTGAAGCTTTTGCGCAGCTTGAAGCGCGCGTGCCGTCGAATCACCAAGCGGAAATCCGTTTTCGGCGAGGTCGATAGCTTCCGCGAGCACCTGCGCAAAGCTCATCGTGCCCCATTTATCGAGCAGGATGTACCACGCATCGACGTCACCGGGCACAGTGGCTGAAAGAAGCGAATCATTGACCGGCAGCTTGCCCCCGTTGTGTTCTTTGTACCACTCGATGGTTGCCAGCTTTGGCGCCGTGCCTTCAGCGTTGATTGAATAAACCTTCTTTGTCTTCGCGTCATAAACGAGCAGCGTCGCGTCGGATCCCACACCATTCATCGCCGGATCTACGATGCCCAGCACTGCCTGGCCGGCGACGATCGCATCGAACGCGTTGCCGCCTTTTTCGAGAATCCGTTCGGCGGCGCGTGTCGCTTCGGCTTTCATCGACGCGACGGCAAAGTGCTGACCGCGCACCACGGGTCTCATCGTTCGGTTTGCCGCAGCCGCGTCCGACTCACCTTCTTGTCCCATAGTCATCTCCGCAAGCGAACACATTAATGCTGCTACCAGCATGATTCGAATGAATGAGCGCATGAAACCTCCTCCTCAAATTTCACAAGGATCGAGAAGTGATGTGGCACGCGCATCCTGCGCGTGAATTCACAGGCGGGACGCCCGTGCCACCTCTTAGTCAAATTCCCGCTTCGGCTTTTGCTGATCCGCGCCGACGCGGCCTGCTTCAATTTTCGCGCGCGAGTAGTTCTCGCCTTTCATCGGATCGCCCGCTACGCGCCGCAACATAGTCAGTTGGCCGACGTGTGTCAATGCGTCGGCGATGGGGCCCTGGAACATTCGCTCGCAGCTCGCCTCCAGTTCACCGTCCGAAGCCAGATAATCGTCAAATCGAGCTAACGCGGTGTGAAAGCGCGCGATCTCTTCAGGCCACGGCAGCGGTTCAGAGTTGTGCCAGGTCTCATTGCCCTGCGCGATCGACAAAGCCCAATCGAGCAAATCGCCGATGTGCGCCAGAATCTCGGCGGGCGTGCGCGTCGTAGGCGACGCTTTGAAGGACGCGAACGACTCAGGCGCGTCGCGGACGGCCTTCGCGCCGCGGTACGCAAGCGTCGCGACTGTGTGTCGCAGCATTTCACGTTTGGAATCGTTACTCATAAATATCTCGCCTCGAAGCAAAGTGAAGTTTTTCGAACTCGAAACCCGAAACTTGAAACTCGGAACTAATAAGCATCTTCCCCTCGCCACATCACCGGCAACGTCTGCAGAATGATCTTCAAGTCGAGGAGCAGGGACCAGTTCTCAATGTAGAACAAGTCCATCCGCACCATTTCATCAAACGTCAGCCGATTACGACCGGACACTTGCCACAAGCCAGTGATGCCCGGCTTCATGTCGAGCCGCTTGCGATGCCACAACTCGTAACTTTCAACTTCGTAAGGAATCGGGGGGCGCGGGCCCACCACACTCATGTCTCCGCGCAGCACATTGAAAAGTTGCGGCAGCTCATCAAGGCTCGTCTTGCGCAGAATTCGTCCCAGGCGCGTCACGCGCTCATCACCGCGCAGTTTATAGGCCGGTCGTTCTTCGTCGCCGACATTAGAATCAGCCTCTCCCTTGATGTACTTCTCCTGAAATTCGCGATGCCGCGCGTCGTCGCTGCCGGCGCGCATCGATCGAAATTTGTAGAAGAGAAAGACGCGGCCGTCCATGCCGACGCGTTCCTGCTTGTAGAAGACCGGCCCGCGCGAATCCAGCTTGATCAGCAATGCGATCAAAAGCCACAACGGCGCCAGCACAATCAGCGCCAGCATTGCGACCGTCAAATCTGACGCTCGTTTCAGGAAACGCGCTGCACCCGACAGCGGCGAACGAAACAACGTCACCATCGGCAGCGAACCAACCTGATCGATTTCCGTTTTGCTCGGCAGACAGTTGAGCAGCGTCGGCGCGATGCGGAACTCGACTCCGCGTCGCCGGCCCGTCTGAATCATCACGTCGAATAAGACTTCGCCGGGAACACTCGGGTCGGAAATGATCACTTCATTCGCGCCTGATTCACGGATCGCTTGCGGCAATGCTTTCAAGTCCGCGACGACCGGCACGCCTTCGAACGTTGCCGTCGCACCGGAAACATGGCCGTTTTCCACTAAGCCAATCACGCGATAACCGAGTTCCGGGCGCGCGCGCATCTCGCGGATGCAGAGAGCTGCCTCGGGACCACGTCCCACAATTAAAGTCGGAATCAGGTTTACACCACGACGGCGAATCGCAATTTGGGCCGCGCGCACAATCATCCGCAGCAACCCAATGCCGGCAAACGCCAGCACAAAATCCAATACAAAGATCGCGCGTGAATACGAGAACGTTCGATAGGCGATCCCGCCGCGATACATGAAGGCGCCCGCGACGATAAGTAACGAACCGATCGCCGTCGCCTTGAAAACGCGCGCGACGTCTTCGACGAACGAAAACTCGCCGCGGACCCGGTACAGATCGTAGTAACGCAGCAGCAACAAGCGAATCGGAATTACCACAGGTAGTAGCACGGCATAGGGGGCGAATGCCCCAGTCCAGAGAAACGCGCCGGCTGCGTCGCGATAAAACACTGACTCGCCATGACGCAGCTTGAAGGCGAGAACAAAAGACATGGTCGCCAAACCAATGTCGCTGATCGCCAATCCAAACTTCACAACCGGTATGACCCAACGCGGCGCGCGCGCCGGCACACGCACGGCTTGCGGAGTCGTTACCGATGTGGCGGCTTCAGCTCTCATCAAGAATTAGTTCGGCGACTTCGGCGCGCGTGTTTAGTTGCGCGCGCGGCTTTCGATCAGTTTTCTTCTGCGCGGTTAGAGATTGCACGTCACTTGATGACGTCAGTTTCTGCAAACGACCTGCGCGCGCCAGTTGCTCGTCGATGGCCGCCCACTTCCCGGCGTAAATGCTGGCAGCCGGAACCCCCAACGCCGCGGCTTCGCGATTCATTGTGCCGCCGGCGCTGACGACCAGGTCCGCGGCGGCGATCAGGTTAGCACCGTCGAGCGCTTCGCGCGGCATGATCACGTGCGAGAATTTCCTGGCTGCAAACTCTGCGCGTTGGGCCGCAGTGCGCGGTAGCAAAATGATCTTCGCGTGATGCTGGTGATCCAGATGTGTAAGCAATTCTTCGAACAACTCGTTTTCGAATCTATGATAAAGCGCTTCACTCGCCGGCGGCCGCGCGACAATCAACACATCTTCGCCTGCGACACCGAGCCGGCGCAATGTTTCAGCGAACGCCGGATCGGGCGTGAAATCGGCGAGGTAAACATCCTCTTTCAGTCCGGCATAGCGCTTAACCTTGCGCAGCGGCGCGCCATATTTTTTCAGCTCCGCGTTCGGAAATGCTTGCGGCACAATCACGCGCGACGCCAGGCGAAATGCCAAATGATTCGCCGGCTGATGTTCATAGTCCATCAGCGTCACGGTTTTGATTCCGAGCGCCGCCGCCGCCGCGATTTGCGCGTATGAGTTGTGACTGACCGCGAGATCGAACCCGCGATCGCGTGCCCACTTGCGTAAAGCGGCGGCGCGCCCGACGAGGTTGCCGGCCTTGCCGGTGAGCTTGCCGCCTCCATGTCCGCCGATCACATGCGGCAGCATTCCGGCCTTCGTCGCCAACTCAACGGTCTGGGCATAGTCGCGCGCCGAGATTTCTATCTGATGACCGCGCGCCGTGAACTCCGGAATCAACGCGCGAAAGAATGGCACGTGCGGAGAGTTAGCGAGATCGATCCAAATGCGCATATGCGAAGCCAAGGGTAAGAGGGGAAAAGGGTAAAAGGGAAATGGTGAACGCGTCGGCTTCCCCTCTTACCCTTTTCCCTTTTCCCCACTTGCTTCCAACAAACGCGCTAGACCATACATCATCCACGCTTGCGACCAGCGCATGTACTCGATTCTATTTATGTACCACCGCTTTCGCTGATAAAAAAAGTAGCCGTGCGGACTGCGCAGGTTCGCGATTGCCCAACTGGCGATCTGTTCGGCTAATTCCCCCGTCGCCGGAAATCTCCCGCGTAATTCCACCAGGGCTACGATGGCCGCAGCCGCTGAGTGAACATCGGCCGGATAAAGTTGATCCGGGTAATACTTGGGCCAACCGTTATTTAGAAAAAACCTTTCCTTCCAAAACTCGTAGCCGCGCGCCAGCGCCGGCTCCAACTCGTCACGCGCGTCGCAATGCTGAATTATTCGTGACAGGCTGGTGAGGACAAAGGCCGTGTGAAAGTTATCGCTCCACGCCTGCTGACCATCGGCTCCGTAAGCCCACGAACCGTCCGCGTGCTGCCGGCGAACGACGTAACGCGCAGCCCGCAACGCCAGGTCGCACAGCCCCTGCTCTTTCAGCAATCCGCCCACTGTGCCCAGCGCCTCGGCCGCCATCAGGCTCGCATTGAAGACTCGCGTTCTGTCGAGCGGCGAGTAACTGAAGCAAATCTCCTCGCTCGATTCCTCAGTGCGATTCAGATCGTTCAGGATGAAATCACAGATGGTCCGGGCGTACGGCAAGTACGTATCACGATCGAGTACTTCTGCGGCTTCGCACAGAGCTCGCGCCGCAAAGGCCGTGGGCACAATTGTCGGCGTTCCCTTCGGCGCAAAGAATGAGCGCGACTGCCAATCAAAGTTGTAGCCCCAGCATGCGCCTTTGAAACCTTTCAGGCTCATACCGATCAAATCGTCGAGCAGTTCGCGCACTTCAATCTCAGCTTCGGTTGTTCGCCGGCGGCGGTAGTCGGCCAGAGCCGCCAAAGCGAACAGCGCGATGCCTTTCGCGTTTCGCTCGCGCGGGACGCTCGCAACCTTTCGGAAATCAATTGGAGACCGCTTGCAGAACTGTGTCCAGGCCAGTCGCGCCATCCGCCAATTCTTTAATGGCGTAGCTTGAAAGATCCGACTGTTGAGACCGTCGTAAGGATCGTGGCCGGCGAAGTCACGCGCGCGACAGTAGTTCCAAAGGTCGGAATGGGCGGTAATGAGATCAGTCGGCATCTGGGGCGTCTCCCTTCTCCCGCTGGGAGAAGGGTCGGGGATGAGGGCTTAGCGCAGAAACCCTTTTTCTCATTTACTGTTGAAGCGAGTCTGCTGCGGCAGACTCGCTTCAACAAAACTCAACAATGTGCACTGAAGCCGTAGTCCTCACCCTAAACCTCTCCCAGAGGGAGAGGGAATAACGACCAAAGCGGCGTCAAACCGGGGCACTCCACGTTATTGTGCCGTCAAAGAAGTTTCGATCCGGCGCGGCGTCTCGACAAAACTCTCACGCCACAATTCGAAAGACAACAAAGTCCAGAGGAGCTTGCGATGATTTGCAATGCCGCGCTCATGTTCATCCTGGAGTTTGGCCACGTACTCGGGATTGAAGAGCCCACCACGGCGCAGACGTTCCGGCGCCAGCAGATCGCGCGCCAGCGGACGCAACTCAGCCTTCAGCCATTTTGCGAACGGTACGCCGAATCCTTTCTTGCCGCGCCGCCACACGAATGATGGCACCAGATCTTTGGCCGCGCGCTTCAAAATGTATTTCGACGTGTAACCGTGTAGCTTGTAGCGCGAAGGCAACGCGGCGGCGTATTCAGCCACGCGGGGATCGAGATATGGCGCGCGCACTTCCAAACTGACCGCCATGCTCGCCCGATCGACTTTTGTCAGGATGTCTTCGGCTAAATAAAGCTGCGTGTCGAGACTCTGCATGCACTCAGTCATATCAGTCGAGTCGCATTCCGCAAATATTCGCCGCGCATCGCGATAAATATCGCTATCGCTCGACGCCCGTACTTCATCTGAAAGCAACAGGTCCTGATCGCCCGGGGTGAACGAACCAAACCAGACATGGTGACGCGCGACTTCGTCGTAGTGCGATGCAGCGACAAACCGGCGCGCGCGATAATCAAGAGAAAGATTCTTGGTTTTCACGGGGAGCGCGTTCACCAAAGGTTCGATCACACCATTGCGCAGCAGGCGCGGAATCATTTCATATGCGCGCGCCATGCGATGCCCGAAGTACATTGGATAGCCGGCAAAAATTTCGTCGCCGCCATCGCCGCCCAACGCGACCGTCACGTGCTTGCGCGTGAAGCGCGAGAGCAAGTACGTCGCGACCAGCGATGGATCCGACATCGGCTCGTCCATCCATGCGCCGATTTCGCCGACGAGATTTGCGGCGAGACTGGCGCTGAAGCGCTCTTCGTGATGATCCGTGCCCAGGAACTGCGCCACTCGTCGCGCATACTGCGATTCATCAAACGAGCCTTCGGCAAACGCAATCGAAAAGGTCTTGACGGTTTCGGAGGATGCGCGCACGGCGAGCGCCGTCACCAGCGACGAATCGATGCCGCCCGACAGCAGCACCCCAAGCGGCACATCAGAGACCAGCCGCATGCGCACCGAGTCCTGTAGTAGATCGCGCAATTGCGACGCAGCTTCAGAAACCGACGGCACCGGCTCATGGAGTTTGTAACTGAGTTGCCAATAACGTTGGACTTCGACTTTCCCGTCTTCGAGGGTTAGATGATGCGCGGCCGGAAGTTTGCTGATGCCCTCGTAGATCGAGAGCGGCGCGGGTACGTAATCAAACGAAAGATACTGTCGCAACGCGTTTAGATTCAGATCCGGACGTACTGCCGGGTGGGCCAGGAGCACTTTCGGCTCAGACGCAAACAGCAGGGTGCGATCGAAAACACCCCAGTACAAAGGTTTCTCGCCGAAGCGATCGCGCGCAATGAAAAGCCGCCGCCGCCGTTCGTCCCACAGGGCAAACACAAACATGCCGTTCAGGTGTTGCACCATGTCACGGCCGTATTCTTCGTAAAGATGAGGGAGGACTTCCGTGTCTGAGGCGCTGCGAAAAGTGTGGCCGCGCGCTTCGAGGTCTTGGCGCAGCTCGCGATAGTTGTAAATCTCGCCGTTCAGAACTACGGCAATACTTTGATCTTCGTTGCCGACGGGTTGCTCGCCCGTGACAAGATCGATAATTGCGAGGCGCCGCATGCCCAGCGCGACGCCATCATCGACGAGGTAGCCTTCTGAATCCGGGCCGCGATGCACCATACGGTCGCACATCGAGCGCAGCAGTTCCTCAGCGCCGTCAGGGGGCGACGTTCGTGGATTGAGATTGGCCCAGCCGGCTATTCCACACATAGATCAATTAACCACAGAGGACACAGAGAAAAAATAATCAAACTACAAAGCGCTTAATGCCGTCCTTTAGGTGCAAAGAATGGAAGTTTATTAACAAACCAACGGGCTTCTTTGCGAGCTTTAGATACGAGATGATTTGAGCCTGATGAATAGGCGCCAATGCATCAATGGCTTTTAGCTCGACGATTACGGTGTCTTCGACGAGTAAGTCAAGTTTATAGCCTGATTCCAATTTGATGCCGTCATACGCCACTGGCACGGGCACCTCCGACTGAACTTTCAAACCACGCTTGATCAGTTCATGTCTGAGACAAGCCGCGTAGGCACTTTCCAGTAATCCCGGCCCGAGAGCAGTGTGTACCTTCATCGCCGCGTCAACAATCTCGCCACTGATCTGATTTCTGTCCAAAGTCTTTTTATTTGTATTTCTCTGTGTCCTCTGTGGTAAATCCAATTCTTTCACGAACGGCATAGATCCGCTTCGCCTGCGATTCGTGATAGGTGCGCACCAGCATTTCGGCCAGCAATCCCATCAGGAAAAACTGCACGCCGAGCACCAGCAGCACCATTGTCAACACCGGCAAAGGCGTCTGGATGAAGTCGGCGTGATGCGGCCAGCTCGCGAATTTCATCAGAAATGCAAACAGGGCGCAGAGCAGCGATACCGCGAACGTGAGCAAGCCGGCCCAGCCGAAAACGTAGAGCGGCTTCGTCTGATATGACGCCATGAACTTGATCGTCATTAAATCGAAGACGACTTTGATCGTCCGCGACAAGCCATATTTCGACTTGCCCATCGTGCGCGGATGATGCTCGACGGGAATCTCCGTCACCCGCGCGCCGGACCATGACGCGTAAATGGGAATGAAGCGATGCATCTCTCCGTACAACTGCACGTCGGCGAGCGATTCCCGCCGGTAAGCTTTCAGCGAGCAGCCGTAATCATGCAGCGGCACTCCTCCGATTCTGGAGATCAACCAGTTGGCTATCTGCGACGGAATCTTGCGCGTGATGAGCGGGTCTTTGCGACGCTTTCGCCAACCGGAAACGACATCAAATCCCTCGTCGATCTTCTCGAGCAGCCGCACAATGTCCGCCGGATCGTTTTGCAGATCCGCATCCATCGGAATCAGTACCTCGCCTCGCGCCGCGTCGATGCCTGCGGCCATGGCCGGCGTCTGGCCATAGTTTCTTCTTAGCGCGATTACGCGCACCCGATTGTCTCGTGCGGCGATTTCGCGCAGCACCGGCAGACTTCCGTCTGAAGATCCATCATCCACGTAGATTATTTCTGCGGTGCGGCCAAGCTGGGCCAGGGATTGATCGAGCTTCTCGTGCAGAGGCCGCAGATTCGGCTCTTCATTAAAAACCGGCAGGAAAACAGAGATTTCCGGTGTCCCGCTTGCGCTGGGTGCCCGCGCGTCCACCTCCGGTCTGGCATCAATTTCGGTTGTGATCAAATCGGTCTCCTCGAACCGAGGCATTTTAACTGAAGGCGGTGCGATTTCAGTAAGAGACCTGTCGTGGGTTTTAGGGTTCGACGGGGAATCCGGGGCGGTAACCCGACTGTTAAGGAAGGCTCATCAACTTGCTCGTGGGGAGTCCTCCCTCACGGTCGGGCCACTGCCCGTTGCCTCGCTTGGAACCACTCGATGAAGCGTTTGATGCCGGCTTCGATTTGAGTTTGCGGATTGTAATTCAGCAGTTCGCGCGCCTTGGAAATATCGGCGAACGTTTGCGGCACATCACCCGGCTGGGGCGGTTGCCGGTCGATCTCGGCACGCGCACCGAGTTCTTTCTCGATCAAGGAAATCAATTCGCGCAACTCGACTGTCCGCGACTCACCGAGATTGATCACTTCGTAGTTGCTCGCGTCATAGTCTATAGCCGCGCGCACACCGGCGATGATGTCATCTACGTAGGTGTAATCGCGGCGCGTCGAACCATCGCCGAAAACTGGAATCGGTTTTCCTTCGCTAATTAGTTTCGCGAATTTGTGAATAGCCAGGTCCGGCCGCTGGCGCGCGCCATAGACTGTGAAGAAGCGTAGACAAACGATGCGCATGCCGTAAAGATGCGAGTACGTGTGACAAATCAACTCGCCCGCCGCTTTCGTGGCCGCGTACGGCGAGATCGGATTGAAGATCGGATCGTCCTCAGCGAACGGAACTTTCTCGTTGACGCCATACACCGACGAAGACGAGCCAAAGACAAATTGCTTCACGCCGTAAGTTCGCGCCAGCTCAAGCAGATTCATCGTCCCGTTGATGTTCGTCTCGACATAGAGCCGGGGCTCTTTCAATGAAGGTCGCACGCCCGCGCGCGCCGCCAGATGCACAATGCAATCAAGCTTAGTCTCGAACGCTCTTTCCAATGCGTCGCTATTGCGAATGTCGGCTTCGATCAGTTTGTAATTTGAATTCTTGAGGTGCTCACGAATGTTGTCGCGCTTGATCGACGGTGAGTAGAAATCATTAAAGTCGTCGACGACAGTCACCCGCCAATCGCCCTCAGACATCAAACGATCAACGAGATGCGAGCCGATAAATCCCGCCCCCCCGGTGATGAGAATGTTCTTCATTTGAAGAAAAAAGTTAGATCGGCATCAGGATGGATGCGGCCAGCGGGGTCGCTACCGCGAGCGGTACTGACCCCCAGTCGCCAAAGATCACTTGGTAGCATAGATCCACAAATGCCAACCCCAGCGCGATGCCAGTGCCGACTCAATTGAGCGCGGCAGAAGACTTCCCACAATCGGAATGAACCGTTTATTCAAGAAGAATGCGCGCAACTCCACTTTTGAAAAGTCCCTGAATAGCTCGCGCGCTTCGCTGCGCGAATAGACGCGCGCCAGCGGATTTCCCGCGCCGTCGGTGCTCTCATTCAACAACTGATCGGCTGACAGTTCGCCGTTGGATCCCCGCATCAACGCCGCCCGCTCGTGTAGGTCGTCTATTGGTTCGCCCGTCAGGACATTGATGAGTTTGATACCCGCATCGCTTTTCAGAAGTCCAGCTCCGGCGCGGCGCAGCACGCGGATGCCCACGCGATAGTTGTAACTGCCGCGATGATAGAGCATCACAATCGCCCGGCCGCCGGGCCTCAGCACGCGATGAATCTCCTGTACGGCGGCTACGATGTTCGGAGTGTGATGCAGCACGCCGTGCGAGTAAACAACATCGAAAGACTGGTTCGGAACATTTAGATTCTCAGCGTCGGCCACCTGAAACTCGCCTGCCAGGCCAAAGAGTTCGAATCGCTTTCGCGCGAGCTCAATCGCTGCTTCGGTCAGATCAACGCCTGTGTATTCCGCGCCGGCTTTGGCAAACTGCGCGCCGTCGGTTCCGAGTCCGCACCCAATTTCCAGCACCTTCAAGCCGCTGACGCCGGTGAAGCCCGCTGCCTCAGGAATGTGCCACTCTTTTTCGTAACGATGCGCTTCGATGCGCTCAAAGAATTCACGCGTGCCGATTTCAGCTTCGCTAAATTTCGTGCCGCAGGGGTGCGCCTGCCAGAACTCACGCACACGCTCTTTCAATTGATCGTCGGCTAATTTTTGACTCGCACGCGCCATTCAAGGTAGAAGATGCGATGCAAGTATAGACGGAAGTTGGAGCGCAGGCATCTTGGAAGATCGCGGTGTTACTTTGCGGAGCTTTGCGGCTTAGCGCCTCTGCGTGAACCCAGTCGGTTTTTGAAGAGGCATTTCACGCCAAGGCGCAAAGTCGCAAAGAACCGCAAAGCGCCTGGCGCAGAGGATACTGTGGGCGCCGTCCGATATGGTCACTTTCCAAATTGCAGGCTATTTAACCGAGTTCACAGCGGGAAACGCCGAGATCGCTATCGACGCGTCGGTAGCGACGGTGCGCGAGGCGCTGGGCTGTTTGTGGGAGCAGCACGCGGGCCTAAAAGATCGCGTGCTGACGGAGCAGGGTGAAGTCCGCCAGCACGTGAACATCTTCGTCAACAGCAGCATCGTCCGTCGCGATCAGGTTTTGGACGCGCCGCTAAAAGATTCCGCTGAGATCTGCATCATGCCTGCCGTCAGCGGGGGCTGACGCCGCAATTTCAATGCGTAGTCAGATGAGTTAGAAGGTACAACCGAATGACTTCAGAGCTGCTGCCTGTTGCTCCGCAGCCTGCTTGCAGGCCGAGGCCAGCGATCCTTTGGTCTGGGGATTATCAGCCAGCTTCTTCCACGATTCTTTCCACTGTTTCAGCGCGGTCTGATATTGCGCGCGCGCCATCTCGGGAACTTTGCCGGAAACGCATGCTTCGTATTTCGCGATGAAGTCGTCACACTCGGCGATGCCAATCTTGTCGCCGGCGCTGGCCGCGGTTGAAGTAGCTGAGGTGCCGGTCGTACCGGTTGATTTCGCTCCGGTGGTAGCATTGCTATTAGTATTGCTCGTGTTGTCCGTCTTCGCACAGGCGAATAAGGCCAGAGCAACTACGGTCAATAAAATTACTAGAGTAAATCGTCGCATTTAGGACTCCTTAACAGAGTGTCAGGGTTGAAAAAGCTCGCAAATCATACATGCAGACGCCGAAATTTAATAGTTTTGCGAGCTTAAAATCTGATTGACTTTGTGGCGTGGTGGTTCGTGAGTTCGGTCACACCTTGGGGTCGCCGCTTCATCGAGAAGCAGCATCTTTCGCGATATGCGTGCTTGGGTATGGCGTCCTAAAAGACTAAGTCAAGCGCGAAAAGTACTGCACTCCAATCGACGTTATCGATCGCTGCGCTCGAACCTTGATTTTCAACCGGAGCGGGCGCGCCCGGACTGTGGCCATCTCCTGGCGCAGGGGCGCCCGGCGAATGCCCATCGCCGGGAGGAGTGTCTCCCCCATCGGCCAGTGCGGGGATGGTGAAGGCACAAATCAACATCATCGCGAAGAAAATTTTGCGGAAGGTTTTCATGTGGTTTCTCCTGTGAAATATCGGACAACCTTAAGCTCCCAGGGCCGCAATCGTATGCGCCGATGACAGCAAAGTCAACGCAGTGATTCGCCCTCGCCGCCCTTCCGCATCGCTTTAGTCTTGACGCTTTCAGTTTAGCTCGCTAACGTTCGGCCCCCATGACTTCGGATGACCCGACAATTGTTCGTGCCCGCTGTTGCATCGCCGGCGGCGGTCCGGCTGGAATGATGCTCGGATTTCTGCTGGCGCGTGCAGGTGTCGATGTCGTCGTGCTCGAAAAACACGCTGACTTCCTGCGTGACTTTCGTGGCGACACCGTGCATCCATCGACACTCGAGGTAATGCACGAGCTGGGACTACTCGAAGAATTTCTCGAATTGCCGCATCAGGAAGTGCGCCAACTCGGCGGACAAATCGGCGAGGACTTTTTGCAGCTCGCGGACTTCTCGCATTTGCCGACCAAATGCAAATTCATCGCGCTGGTTCCGCAATGGGACTTTCTTGATTTCATTGCTGATCGCGCGCGTCGCTATGCAACTTTCAAACTGATCACGGAGGCAGAAGTCGTCGGCGTGATCGAAGAAAACAGCCGCATCGCCGGGCTGAAAGTAAAAACGGCGGGCGATGATTTGGAAGTGCGCGCTGACTTAACGATCGGCGCCGATGGTCGCGGCTCAATTGTGCGTGACAAGGCCGGTCTTGAAAGTCAGGTATTCGGCGCGCCGATGGATGTGCTCTGGTTTCGTCTGGCGCGGAAAGCTGCAGATGGCGAGCAGACACTGGGACGGATTGCCGGTGGCAAGATGATGGTCATGCTGAATCGTGGTGATTACTGGCAATGCGGCTATCTGATTCGTAAAGGGGAGCTCGAGAACATCAAGACGCGCGGGCTCGAGCAGTTTCGGAAAGATGTCGCCTCAGTCGCGCCGTTCGTTGGCGACCGCGTCAGCGAATTGCAGGATTGGGATCCGATCAAGCTCTTAACGGTGCGCATCGATCGGCTGCGCAAGTGGTATCGACCGGGCCTGCTGTGTATCGGCGACGCCGCCCATGCGATGTCGCCAATCGGCGGCGTTGGAATAAATCTGGCGATTCAGGATGCCGTCGCAACGGCGAATATCCTGGCCGAGCGTCTGACGCGAAATACTATGTCGCTCGCCGATCTTGAGCGCGTCCAACTCCGGCGAGAGTTTCCGACGCGCATGACGCAGGGACTTCAGGTGTTCTTGCAGAACAACGTCATCCGACGCGTGCTGGGTAACCCTGATTTCAATCTGCCATGGCCGATGAAGCTGTTCAATCGTTTGCCCTTTCTGCGCAGAATTCCGGCGCGCATCGTCGGGGTGGGATTTCGAGCGGAGCATGTAAAGACTCGATCCACAGATTACGCAGATTCCACTGATTAGAAACCGGAAACCGAGTTCCTATCGCCATTCGTTCCGTTCTGTGTAATCTGCGTAATCTGCGGATACATTTCTTTTCAATCTGCTCGCAAACGTCTAGAATCGGCGCACCCCTAGCGATCATGCCGATCTCCGACGAAGCACTGCAAAACGCAAAGAACCGGTTTATCGCGGTGACTGGAGACGCGAAGCTGGGCCAGGCGGTTGCCGCGCTCACAAGTTTGGGCGGTCAGCCGTGGTGGCATCTGGTCGTGCGAATGGATGATGGTTCGTGGCGCGTCGCCCGATTCGGCGAACTCAACGAATCTGTTGCCGACACTGAGGACGCCGCCGAAATGTTTCTGCGCGATGCGAAGCAACTGCGGGTCGCTTCCGCAGTCGAACAGGGCAGCGTCGAAACAAGAGCCGCGCAAGCGCTCGCGCGCAAAAGCCCCACACACGTGCTGGTCGTGACTGACAACGGGATGCCGGTTGGTATTCTGGTCGAAGGAATAACACGCGGCGCGGCGCCACCGGGTGGGCCGGTGATGCCCTCTGCCAGTCTCAATGAACTTGGCGGCAAGTACATTAAGCTAAAAGACTACGGATCTATTCTGTTGGGCAGCTCGAAAAAATAAGTGTCGCGGTCGCGGCGAATTCTGCGTCGCGTTTTGCTGACACGGTCAGATTTTCAACTCTCGTATGCTCGGAATTTCCCCAAGCATCTTCAATGAAGCCGGCAGCGTTGTTCGCGACTGGCTGAAGAATCCGCTGAACAGCTCATTCTTTTTCTGGTACTTCCTGCCGGCAGTCACATTTGTGCTGCTGCAACTCGTCACCATCGGGCCGCTGCTGGGACAGCCGATTCCGCAATTTCTCGCCGACAAACCTGACAAGATTGAAGGCACAGTTGATCTTGTCTTTTGGGTCCTCAAGGGCAGTTTTGTGCTGCTCATTCTGGTGCCCCTCTTGTTAGCAATGTTGTTGTCTGCGCTCTCAGCGCGGGTAATGAAAATTTATCAGGGCACGCTGCCGCTCGCGCGTCCGCTGTTTCAGCCGTGGCTGGTGCGAAACAGGCGGCGCAACGTCGAGTGGTATACCAAGCTGCGCACGTTGCGTCGACAGTACCTGTTCCTGGTTTCGCAGGGAGTGCTGTTGGAATCGGTCGACGGGCAAGAGAAAGCTACAGAAATTCCGGAAGCTGCACGCGGCGCAGCCATCGATCGATTGAAGCAGGAAACCCAACTGCTCCATGAAGAGCTTGAATCGAAGCCAGCCGTGCCCGATTTGCCGGTCGACATTGATCGCGTCGGCGCCACCGACCTCGCCAACACGCTGGCGCTGGCCGAAGAGTATCCGTTCGAACGCTATGCGATGGACGCGGCGGTTTTCTGGCCGAGACTGTCCGCGGAAATTGAAGCGGAGAGAGCCGACAGTCTCAAAGCCAGCTTTGCGACCATGAATGGCTTGCTGAATTTGTCTCTGCTGATTTATTTGTCCGCGGTTGAGTTTGTCGTCGTGGGATCCGCAATCGCCGGCGGGTGGAATCCAGCGAGTGCGAATGCACGCCAGCCTCTGTGGGCTACCTGGCTGCCGAATCACAGGCCGGCGGCCGCGGGTTTGACGCTGGTGGTCGCGTTGCTGCTGGGAGTGATCGGTTATGGCGCGTATCGCGCCGCGGTTGCGTCAGCACGCGCCGTCGGCAACACGATGCGCACAGCGTTCGACTATTATCGCGGCAATGTTCTGGCGCGTTTCAATTTGAAGATGCCGGGTGATCTTGAAGAGGAGCGCGTGCTTTGGCTGAAGCTCGCGGCATTCATTCGCCGCGGAGAGTCGTTTTACTTCCCCACCGAGTTCCGCGTCGAGGCGAAAGACTAATCAAAACTTCAAGCCTCTTTATTGGGAGCGGGCCGGCCGCCACAGCTTGCGACGAAGCTTTCGACTGTTTGCCAAACCGAGTCGAACAACCTCTGGTCTTGAATGGTAGTCCGATGGCCCAAAATCGTGACCTTCAGACTCTTCTCTTTTGCTTCCAGCTTGATTGATCCCACCAGATCTGTAGGTGTCCGGCCGCCGGTAATTATTAAGTTCCCGTTCTCCAGATTGTTCTTTCCGCTTCCCAGATTGCAGGCCATGAAGCACCGCTGGATGGCATCGGCCAAAGGCGTCAAGTCGCGTTTGTCCATGACATATGAACGCTCTTCAGGTGTTGCGATGGGCGCGCGCGCCGGCGGCATGACCCGCGGGGTTGCCGGCGGTTTTGGTTGCGGAGGTAAAGCGCGCGGCTGGACCTTGGGAGCGGCACGGTAATCGACCCATTCCTTTTTCTTTTGATCAAGATAGTTTAGTCCCTGTCCCCACCAGTCTTTTCCTTTACCGATGATCTCGTCGACTTGCCAGCTACTGGTGTTCTCGATCTCTGCGCCAAACCGAAACAGTTGACCGTCGGTCACTTGCATGTAAAGGATTGGAGTGGCCCATTCGAGACTGTCCGAACGAAAAATTTTTCTCCGCGCTTCGGTTAGCGCAGCATCCACCGGCATGTTGAGGGCGAGCGCAGTGTAAAAGGTTTGCGCGATAGCGCGGGCCGCATCGTCACTAATCTCAGTGCGCATGGCAATGACGGCCGGCACGCCGGATCGCACCATACTCGCTGCCACGCTGGAAAACTTTTGAGTTTCATCACCTTTGGCCCCGAAACACGAATTCAGCACTACTAGTTGCAGCGGTCTGTCCAGAGCCAGCACTGCCAAATCTTCGCTCTCCCGCGGATCAGAATTGCCGCATTCGTCTTCCATGATCAGTTGCGATCCCTCGTCATCAAACTTGCCGTGGCCGATGAAGTGCAGCATATGGGTTTTTTCCTGGAGCAACTTATCTTGAAGTCTGCTCCAGGTGTCCGGGCCCTCAATGTAGGAAATGTTGACTTGACCGTTGGCGAGTAGCGGCTCGAGAGAAGTTTTGATTCGTTCTTTTTCCGCGGCCGCGTCGAGCGGTTCGCAGTCCGCGGGACTGGCAATCACTACCAGCAACTGCAACGGATGATCGACACTCACGCGGTCGCACGGTGTCGATTTGATGTAACGGACAACCGGATTCGAAGGATCGACCGCGAGGAAGTTACGCTCTGATCTCAGAAAGTCCCACGGCAATTCCTCGGCGGCGTCATCAAGCGTTAAGCGCCAGCGAACGCCCTTCTTGCCGCACGCCTGGGCCTGATCGCGACACTTCTGATAAGTGTAAAGAACGTCGCCCCGAATCGCCTGATCGAAAAGGTCCGCGCCCCACTTTCTCATTTGTTTG
>DATNEI010000202.1:0-6769 GCA_035606795.1 Pyrinomonadaceae bacterium | reverse complement strand
CCGGGAAAGGCAATGCGCGACGCCGGCGTCAAGACCGTCTGCGGCTCAGGCCGATTGTCCGGCGCCGTCTTCGCCAATTCAGGAAGGCGCGCGTCGATGGTCCGCTCGGCGTCCGGAATGGCGCCGTAATTGGGCGTGCCTATCTGCACGACGACGGCGGTCAAGTTGTCTTCGGCGCCACGGTCGTAACACCGCTGCTTCATGTCCGCGCAGACTTGATCGATGGGGCGACCGCTGACGAGCAGATCGCGCAACTCGTTGTCTGAAATGTGACGCGTGATGCCGTCGGTGCAGAGAAGGAAAGATGTGCCCTCTTCAATCTCGATCGTCTTCATGTCGACTTCGACCGAGCTCTCGGCCCCGAGTGCCCGGCTGATTACGTTTTTGCTTGGATGATTAGCCGCTTGTTCGGGAGTCATGCGGCCGGCGCGGACTTCTTCCTCGACGATTGAGTGGTCTTCGGTTTCGCGCACCAATTGTCCTTGTGGCGTCAGGCGATATAGTCGCGAATCGCCTACGTGGCCAAAGGTCGCACGCAACCCCTCGACATGCAGTGCGACGACCGTGGTCGCCATCATCGCAAAGCGCGGATGCTCAGTGGCCATCTGATGGATTGACGAATTCGCACGTTGGATCGCCAGCTCCATCAGGTCCTCGATGTCTTCACCATCGTGCAGGCGGTGGCGAAACGCTTCATCGAGAACGTCCACGGCTGTTTGCGAAGCTACTTCGCCGGCTTCAGCGCCGCCCACGCCATCGGCTACCGCGAAGATGCCGCGCTCTTGATCGCACAGGAACGAGTCTTCGTTCAGCGGGCGCTTGTCATTGAGTCCGCGATCAGAAACCGAGGCGACTTTCATATGGTTCGCAGATGTCGGCGCGCTCACTGTACCGCCTCCAGCTTAATGCCGCTCTCAGGCTCATGCTTGACGCGCGCCATCGCCCGCGCGTCCACCGCGTTTCGATGTGAAAAGGCCATAAGCATTCCCAGCATGGCAAAACTTGTGATCAGGCTGAAGCCGCCGTGACTGACGAAGGGCAGGGTGATTCCGGTCATGGGCAGCGCCCGCAGAATTCCCCCGATATTGACCAAAGCCTGGATTCCGATGAAGGCCGTCAGGCCTGCCGCGCACAACTTCGTAAACATATCACGCGCTTCGATTGAAGTGCGAATACCAGCAATTACGAAGATAATTATCGCCAGCACCACTAATGCGCCGCCCAATAAGCCAAGCTCTTCAGCAATCGCGGCATAGACATAGTCCGAGTCGGCAATCGGAATTACTTCGGGGAAGCCGAGCCCCAGCCCGCGCCCGGTTGTCTTGCCGGATGAGATGCCAAAGGTCGCCTGCGCCGGTTGAAAGGCCAGCTTGTCGAACCAAACATCAGTGTTGACACTCTTCTTTTGCGCTTCGTTTTCTTCCGCCAATTCCTTCATGCGCGGATTTTCCGCCAGGGCTTCGTCGTAGTCTTTTTTCCACCACGAAACTTCCGGCGAGGGCGGATCAAAACCATCGAGCCACAAATGAAAGCGTTGCTGTATACGCGACGGAAGCGCCTTCTGAATTGGCCGGGCGATAGTGGGAAGCATTGGAAACTTCTCCTGGATGTCACGCGGTAACGCGCCAATCACCAGGATCGAAATCACCAGCACTACCGAACCAACAAACACGAGCAGCTGCGGCCAACGTCGCACGGCGACCAGGTAGAGCGTCGCATACGCGCCACTGAAGATCAGCATCTGACCAAAATCTTTCAAAGCAAAAAACGGGATGAAGGGAATCATCGCCATCACGATCAGAGGGATGATGTCGCGCGCCCGTGGAATGCCCCAGTAAGTGCGCGCCAGATCTTTGTAACGGGCCGTCAGGATTCCGGCGAAGCCAAGCAGGAAGGGAACTTTCGCCGGCTCCCAGGGCGTGGTATTGCCAAGCGCCTTTCCGGCGCTGGACGTAAAAATGGCCGCGGCCAAAGGTATCAGCGTGACGAGCACAATGATGAAGCTGTTGCGCTGAATCCATGAGAGAAAACGTTCGCTCGCGCAGAAGGAAAACGCAATCGCGAAGGCGATCAGCGACAGAATCGGGACCCACGTATAGCCGGACGTAATCGCATTAGCGATGCTGTAGTTTGCTTCTTTTGCCGGAATTTCTTCGTTCGCGGGCGGTGTGGGCGTGAGTCCCATCATCGCGCGCTTATTCGCGTCGTAGTTTTCGTTAATGTAACGAAGCCGCAGCGCTTGCGTTTTTTCCTGACGCGCCTGTGCCTTGTTCCGCGCGTTGTACTCGGGATCGCTGTAGAGCCGGTACTGCACGAGCAGACCAATCGAGAAGAGCAGAATCGCCGTCGTGTAAAGCGTCCAACTTCCTTTGAAATGTTTGGCGCGCGTTAGCCAGAACCCAATGATTGCGATCGGCAGAAACATAAGCAGGTCACGCCCGCCGCCGATCCAGGAAGTTTCGTAACCGCGAATCAACCCCGCGCGATGGATGGCTACATAGCCGACAATTTCAACCGCCAGCAGCGCGATTAAGACGAAAAGATGTGAAGACAGACGATTCTTCATTTTGACTTATGGCTTTGCCATCTGATGTGCGGAAGGCCTATAGCCTTCCGAAACGACTCTCAATCCATTAATGGGCTATGCCCATAGCGGCGTAGCCGCAAAATACTTTCCCCGCTCAGCGGAAAGCCAAAGGCTCTCCGCACATCCGACGGCAAAGCCGCGGGACGAATTCTTCACGGACTCGGCCGTGGGCGCGGCGTGCGCTGCCGCGTCTGCGGTGTCGGCGAAGGAACGCTCGTATTACCGCCAAAGTATCCCAGCGCCTTCGCTTTCAAAATCAATTGCGCAGCAATGGGCGCAGCGTTCTTGCCACCGTAAAAACTGACGCCGGGGCCAGGCCCTTCCAATAGAACGGCCATCGCGACCATCGGCTTATCCAGCGGCGCAAAACTCAAGTACCACGCGTCGCTGCGCAGCTTGTCGTAGAAAACCGTTTCGTAGTGTTGCCCGATGATGTTGCCTTTGAAGTCGCGCTCAGTAACCAATTTGCGCTGCGGCTCGTTGGTTTTCGGATCAATTACCGGCACTTGTTTCTGGGCAGTTCCAGTTTTGCCGCCACTGCGAATACCCGCCGCTTTCACCGGCGCCATCGCGCTGGTGCCGGTCCCGCCTTCCGTGACCATGTTCATGATGCCGCGAATCGTCGCGGCTTGATCGCGCGTCAGCACCTGGCTGAACATTTCATTCGGCCGGTCCAGCTCAATCTTCGGCTTCATCAATTGGCCTTGCAGATTCGCGGCCGCGGAAATGATCAGCGCCATCTGAAATGGCGTCATCTGCGACGCTAAGCCCTGACCGTATCCTTCGTACATCAGCTCACAGCGCGAGGAATGCTTACCGGCCTTCAGCCATGATTCAGTCGGCGCAATCGCGTCTCGCACGGCTTTACTGCTCGCGTTCCAAATTTCAGGCTCGCGACGGCCTTGGCCTTCGCCGCTCAGACTGTCATAAGCTCCCAGCCCCAGAAGTTTCGCGGTGGCCTGAATCTTTTCGCCGCCCAACTGCGTGGCGAGATAAGAGAAATAGATATTGCTCGAGTGCTGGTAAGCCTGATCGATGCCGATGTTGCCACAGGCTTCACACGATCCGTTGTCGTCAGTAATTGTTTTATTGCAACCGGCAGGCGAGAACATCCCGCTCGTGTTGTAGTGGATGTCCTGCATCCCGTTGCGGAACGCCGTGTACATCATCACGGTCTTGAAAGTCGATCCGGGTACGTAATATTCGTTGAGTGCGCGATTCAGCAGCGGCCTCTCTTTACGGTCTTTGTCCATCCTGATCCAAGTGGCTTCATCCTGCACCTGCGCGAGGCTGTATGACGGATTGCTGTAGAGGGCCAGCACTTCACCGCTCTGCGGATTGAACATCACCACTGCGCCATGATTACCCTTGAGTTGATCGACGACGGCTTGCTGCAAGTCCTTATCGATGGTGAGCGTGTAATCCTTGTTCAGTTTCTGTTCGACGGTTTCGCCCTTAATGATTTGCCAAACTTCGGGCACTGCGCCGGCTTCAGTTCCAAACAGCGCGCGTTCCAGTCCGGGTTCACCACGATCGGAGCCAAACAAGTGCGCGAAGGCTGAATCCATCGGGTACTCGCGTTGGATCTCACCATTCGCATCCTTCTTGTAATAAGCCAGCGGCCGGCCCTTACGATCGTAGATCCATCCGCGCAGGGTCGATTCAGAGAGACGCCGATTGCGCAGATCCTTGTAGCTCATCTCCTTAAATTTCGGGTTGCGGTCGGCGGCATAGCGCGCCCAGTAGACGTGAAAACCGAAGATGCCGATCGCGACCAGAACAAACAGCCAGCGCCAGACGCGCAGCCCTCGGTTGGTGGCGGTGGCGCCCAGCCGCTTACGAATGTCCTTCGGGAGACTCGCGAGCGCGGCGGCGGCTCCGCCTGATCGGCTGAACCACATCCGCACTATTGATATCAGCAGAAGTAAGGCGACAAACGCGATGCCGATGATAAAGATCAGCGTCAACCATGCGGGTTGTTTTTCCGGCGAGGCTACCGGCGTGGGGGTTGCGGATTGTAAGAAGAAGAGTGCGAGCGGCATCTCAGGAAGCTATTTTGCGAAAGCGGACTTCGACGTCACCGAAGGAGATCACATCGCCTTCGTTAATGGGGTGAGCTTCGCCGTAAGGGATGCGTTGTCCGTTAAGGTGCGTGCCGTTCGTTGATCCCGTGTCGGCCACTAATAAACTGCCGAGCTGGTCCATCCTGAGGGAAGCATGAATCTTCGAAACGCTGCTGTGATTCAAGTGCAGGTCATTGTCCGTGGCGCGGCCGACATTGATGCGCCGGCCGCCGGGAACGAATTTCAAAGGGACTTCGCGCGAGCCGCCCGGCATCGAAACCCGAGCGTTCATTTGCACGCTGGCATCTTCTTTCGGCGCCTTCAGTTCGCCTTTTCCGGTCTTGCGTTCAAGGTCTTCCTGGCGCAGTTGGTCTTCGAATTCCCCGAATGTCGGATCGACCGCAATGCCTTTCGTGAAGATGTCCACATCGGTTTCGATCTTTACCGGGGCCAAAGTGCGATAACGACTGTCGTTGATGTGATCGATCGCCGCGGCGAGCACTTCCTGCGCCAGGCGTCGGGTCACTTCCGGGGGCGTCTCAGAGTGTTTGCCCCATTCAATCTTAAGTTTTAAGTCGTGGGGGGCGATGCGGCCGCGTCGCTTATCGTCGCGTACGCGCTCATCAATCATCGCGTTCATGCGACGGATTAAAACGTCAGTGGTGATTCCGGTTTCGGTGTCCGGCGTGCGGCCGAGTTTTCGATCGACGGCATCACCCACGCCTTCCAACACACGGCGCATCAAGCGCTCAGGAACGATTGTGTCACGACGTCGTTTTGGGGTTTGTCCCTGTTCTTCGGCCATACGTCCTTATGTACGTCTACCGGGTTAAACTGTTCGGAGATTTCCTGCCACCAAAATACACTAATTCTGCGCGCGCTGTCTTGCCGCTTCGTACAAGATAATACCGGCAGCGACCGCGACGTTCAGACTCTCTGCCGACCCCTGCATGGGGATACGCACGACCCGCAGGGCCGCGGAGAGTTCTTCCGCGGAGAGGCCCGTCGATTCGCGGCCCACGACCAGCGCACTCGCCTTTTGCCAATCGACGTCGCTGAAGGTCGTCGCAGCGGAAACGTCTGCGCAGACAATTTGTATGTCGCGAGCGCCGCACCATTCTGTCGCGTTAGCGAACGTCGCCCCGCTCCACACCGGCAAACGAAATGCCGAGCCCATCGCGCCGCGCAAGGCTTTCGGCGAAAAAGGGTCCGCAGTGTTGGCGGTCGTGATGACACCGGTGGCGCCGGCCGCTTCCGCAGTGCGCACAATCGCGCCGACATTTACGGGATTGTTCGTTTCATGCAGCAAGACAATCAGCGGCCGGGCGGGCTGCCGCTGGCTAAAACTTTCGACATCGCCGGCCGGACGCTCGGCCAGCACCACGATGCCCTGCGGTGTCTTAGTGTACGAAATGGATTCGAGCAATTTCTCGCTGACGGACGCTGATGCCTTTGCTCGCTCGCCGAGCTGATCGATCAGTTTTGCTGCGCGGTCTTTGTGCGCAAGCTTTTCGGAATAGATCGCGGTTTCGATCTTGAGATTCGAACTGAGGGCTTCTTCGCACAGACGCAGGCCCTCGACGAAAATCAATTCGTCGGTCTTGCCGTCACGTGCGGCGCGCGCGCGGCGCAGCAGGGAATTGTCGCGGCTCGTAACTAGTTTCGAGTTTCGAGTTTCAGGTTTCAAGTTAGTGTGTCGCGGCATTGTGCTGCTTCGGATAAGAAGGTTCAAGCGCGAAGTGCGAACTTGAAACTTGAAACCTGTAACTTGAAACTAGATTTCTATTTCCGCCCAAATCGGCCAGTGGTCTGAAACGTTGAGAGGCTTGGCGACGCCCCACTTTGTGAAGCGAAGCCCTCGTCCAAAGATCCAATCGGCGTGATAGCGAAAAAAACCGGCGCCGCGCCAAGTCGCAATCTCCGTCGGAAACGGCGGCGAGTAGCCGTGTGACTCCATCAACTTCCGAATCTCGACGGCTTTCTCTTTCGACAGCGTGTTGAAATCGCCCATGATTACCGCGGGCCCTGAATGCTGCGTCGCTCTCTCAAGCACTGCTTCTGTCTGCTCATGTTGATTATCGAGCGGCCCATGCGGATCGATGTGCACATTGATTAGTCG
>DATNEI010000131.1:0-22629 GCA_035606795.1 Pyrinomonadaceae bacterium | reverse complement strand
TGAAGCTTTACCGACAACCGCAAAGATTCGGAAAGACGACTGCGCAGAACTCGGCCGTGGAGCGTGCCCAGGGCGAGGTCCTGGTTTTCTCTGATGCGACCACGATGTACGAGCCGAATGTGGTGCGCGCGATGGTTCGCAATTTTTCCGATGCGACCGTTGGTTGCGTTGCGGGGCGTTTAATCTATGTCGATCCCACCGACTCAGGCATCGGGCGCGGGGCCGTATCGTATTGGAATTACGAAGTCTTCCTGCGGCGGCAAGAAAGCCGCGCCTGCTCGCTGATTGGCGCCTCGGGTTGCATGTACGCGGTGCGCAAGTCGGCTTACCTGCCGCTCTATCCCGAGGCTCACGGCGATTTTCTGATCGCCACCAAAATGATTCAGCAAGGCCTGCGCACCGTCTTTGAACCCGATGCGGTTTGCCTTGAAGAAACCAATCGACGCGTTGACAACGAATTGCGCATGCGCGTGCGCGTCATCACGCAGACGCTGAACGACCTCTGGCAACACCGAGCGATGATGAATCCGTTCCGCAGCGGGTTCTACGCCGTGCAGCTCTTCTCGCACAAGGTGATGCGATATCTCGTCCCGGTTTTTCTGATGGTCGCGTTGATCACGTGCGGTTTTCTCGCTCCAACTGCGCTGAGTTACCGGCTCATATTCGCGGCACAACTGATTTGTTATGGCTGCGCGTTGGCGGGTTTGATCATGGAGCGATTTGGCTTGCGCAGCCGTCTGCTCGTGTTTCCCCAATACTTTGTCTTGACGAACGTGGCTTCAGTGCTCGCGCTTTACAAGCTGGCGCGGGGTGAACGTTACGCACGCTGGGAACCGATTCGCGAACCTGTCAAACAGTGATATGAAATGAAGCCCAACGTCCTTTTCATCATCGACAGTTTCGAGCAAGGCGGCAGCGAGCGCCAGGCGCTGCAACTGCTGCGACAACTGCATGAAAGTGGACGATGCAATGTGCGCATTGCGTGCCTGCAGGACAAGGGTTCGCTGCGCGCGGACGCGGAAGCGCTGGGCGTCGGCGAAATTCCGGAATATGCATTGACGAGCTTTTACGATCTGAATTTCGCCAGGCAGCTTCGCCGCTTCACCCGATTTTTGAAAGAGAACCGCATCGACGTGGTGCACACGCACTGTTTCTACACGAATGTCTTCGGAATGGCCGGCGCATTCCTGGCGCGGGTACCCGCGCGGGTAACTTCGAAAGGCGAGACCGAAGGCTTTCGGACGCCGATGCAAAAGCGGGTCGAGCGCATGGCATTTCGCCTGGCGCATCGCGTTATCGCCAACTGCAAAATGGTCGAGAACCAATTGATTCGAGAAGGTCTCGCGCCCAAAAGGATTATTCAGCATTACAACGGGCTCGATCTTGATCGGCTGAAAGTTCGAGATGGAATTCGACGGGAAGAAGCGCGCGCAGTGTTTGGGCTACCGTCCAATCGTCGCTTCGTCACGATCGTGGCGAATCTGCATAACCCGGTGAAAGCTCATCCGATGTTTCTGCGCGCTGCGACACTGGTACGCAGGGCGGTGCCGGACGCGGCCTTTATTATTGCCGGCGAAGGTGAATTGCAACCGATGTTGCGCGAATTCGCCGCGGAGTTGGGCATTGCTGATGACGTATTTTTCATCGGGAGATGCGATCGCGTCGCAGAGTTACTGTTCGCTTCGGACATCGGCGTTTTGAGTTCACGGGCCGAGGGTTTCGCCAATGCGATCCTCGAGTACATGGCTGCCGGCTTGCCGGTGGTGGCGACAGATGTCGGCGGCCTGCGCGAAGCGGTGGCAGAGGGTGAAACAGGCTTCCTGGTTGAGTCGGGAGATCATGCGACGATGGCCGATCGAATTATTCATCTCCTCAATGACAGCGAACGCGCGCGGTCAATGGGTGCGCGCAGCAAGGCCGTGGCCGAAGAAAGATTCGCCTCGGAACATCACCTGCGAAACACACTCGAGCTGTACGACGAATTACTGTCGACGAAAATCGCGACCTCACCAATCACTCAAGAATGGCAACTCAATCAATAGAATCAGTAGCGGGCGGATTCAGCGCCACGCCGGCTCACGCTCGCGGGCGGAAGAAGTCGCGAGTGCGCACTGCGTCATTCATGCTGGCCATGCTGCTGGCGTTGTGGCCGGTCGCTGCGTGGGGCGCCGCGCGGATGCTCATCGTCAAACGGGACCTGCCGGCGGCGGATGCGATTGTGGTTCTGAGTGGCTCTGCGACTTACCGCGAACGAACCAGTTGGGCGGCGAAACTTTTTCATGAGCACAAAGCGCCTTTGGTAATCATCACCAATGAAAAGTTGATGAGTGGCTGGTCGCAAGGTGAGCAGCGGAATCCGTTTTTCTTTGAGCTCGCAGTTCATGAATTAGAAGCGCAGGGCGTGCCGTCGCGAAGCATTCAAGTCGTTTCTGAAATTGGCGCCGGCACATTTCAGGAATGCGCGCGCATTCGCGATTTCGCCGCCGAGCATGGGCTGCATCGTCTGTTGCTGGTCACCTCTGCGTATCACACACGACGCGCGCTGTGGTCGATTGAGAATGCCTCGGCACAGGCTAATCTTCAGATTGGGATTGATGGCCCACCGCCGGGATGGCTGACGCCGGCGCCGGCAACCTGGTGGCTTTCGCGCTGGGGCTGGAGGATGGTAGGCGCCGAGTACGTGAAGCTTGTTTATTACCGTCTGCGATATTGAAGCTAATGACTGTCCTGCTGGCTGACACAGAATTCGAAACCGCACCGGCGAATGCCGTCGCTGAGTTTCCGTTCGCTCGCGCTAATAACTTGCAGCGAGCGCAAAAGACTGCGCCGCTTAAAAGCGCTCCCAAGTCAGAACGCGCTTTGAAGATTCTATGGATTGCCGATGTTGACTACCGCCTCGGTGCTGCCCACGGTGGAAACCTGAGATTAATCAGCTTTGCCAGACAGGTACGGGCGCAAGGTCACGAAGTTTACTTCGCAGTTCCGAAACGAAAAGCTGACGACGACGCTGAGAAGCAGAAATTTCTCGAGCGATTGAAAGCGCAGGGCGTCATTACTGATTATTTTTCAATTGAGTACCGGCATCCAAAAGTGAAAGGGAAGCTGGCGCATCTTGCGCTCTATCCGGGCGCGGCAAACCTGGTGTTAGGTTCTGCCCAGCGATCGTTCGCGGATGATTTGAACAGCATAATCTCCGCCAATCCGATTGATGTCTGCATCTTCATGTCGCGTGATCTTTTGTTCGCGCTGCCCGCCATCGGGTCGACGACCACCATTGTTGACTGGGTCGATTCGTATTTTCTTTATCACCTGCGCGAGGCGCGGTTACATGTGAAGCGCGCGCGCCTGTCGAAACTCCTGCGCTCAATGCAACTCGCCGCAGAGGCATGGATTCACGAAAGGTATTACTCACGCCAGGCCGACTTGAGCCTCGCTGTTTCTCCGGTCGACCAGCGTTACATCAGTCGCGAGCCCAACAGCCAGGTGGTAGCGAATGGCGTGGCATCACTGCGCGCAGTTTCAGTCGCGAAGACGAAGGGTCAACTAATCTTCACCGGCAACATGGACTTCCCCCCGAATTATCAGTCCGCTCTTTGGTTTATCGATGAGGTCTTTCCGCTCTTGCAGCAGCGCGCGGATATTCGACTCGTAATTGCCGGCGCGAATCCGGTTCCTGAATTGACTGCCCGCGCAAACGAACGAATTCAGGTAACTGGATATGTTGAAGACTTAGCGCTGCAAATTGCGCAGAGCGAACTCTACGTCGCACCGCTCGTGTGCGGCAGCGGATTCAAGAACAAAGTGGTCGAGGCTGTCGCGAACGGCACGTACGTGATTGGCACCACCATGGCTGTGGAGTTCTTAGATTCGGAAATTCGACGGCGCCTGCTCGTGGCGGATTCGCCGCGCACCATGGCTGATGCGATTCTGACATATCTCGACAGTCCGAAAGCGTTCGAAACAAATCTGGAAGAAGTGCGACGGCTGGTTGCCGAGGAACTGACTTGGGAAGCGCAGGCGTCGGAGTTGTTGCGACTTGCGACCTTGTGCACGCGAGACATCGAATGATGAGTAAAGCAAAGCAAAACCTTTCGCTCACGTCGCGCGCGTCATGGCTGATCATGGCCAAGACGGCGGCGTTTGTCTTTGGTTTTGCGCTGCCATTGCTTCTGGTTCGGCGCCTGAGTCAGAACGATTTTGGTCTTTATAAACAAGCGTTTCTCGTCATCGGAACGATTTCCGGAATCCTTCCATTGGGCTTTGCGACGAGCGCGTTCTATTTCCTGCCGCGGGAGCGCGAAAAGGGCGGCTCGATCGTCCTGAACATCATTCTGTTCAACTGCGTCGTCGGTAGTTTGGCGGTCATCCTGTTTCTGCTGGCGCCGCACTCGCTGGCGCTGATACTCAACAGCCAGTCGCTGGTCCCATACGCCGGCCACATCGGACTTTTGATCCTGCTGCTCATCCTGGGAAGTTTTCTGGAAGTTGCATCGATTGCGAATGGCGAGCCCAGACTGGCAACGGTTTTCATCGTCGCCTCTCAGGTTTTGAAAACGGCGATGCTCGTTTTCGCGGCAATCTTCTTTGGATCGATCGAGGCGCTGCTGACTGCGACGGTGATTTGGGGAGCGCTGCAACTGATAACGCTAGGCTGTTATCTACGTTCGCGCTTCGGATCATTCTGGAGTGAATTCAGTTGGCCCACGATGCGCGGGCAACTGGCTTATGGGTTGCCGTTTGGCTTCAGCGCGCTGCTCTACATTGTTCTGGGAGACCTGCATAACTATTTTGTCTCCTATTGTTTCGGACCGGCGGCTTTTGCCCTTTACGCAATCGGTTGTTTCAGTTTGCCATTCGTGGGAATCATCGGCGAGTCGGTTGGGCCGGTGCTGATTTCGCGCGTGAGCGAGCTGCAAAAACAAGCCAAGACCAACGAGATTATTGCTATCACCGCCGCGGGAATGCGTAAGCTGGCCGCGATTTACTTTCCGCTGTATGCGCTGTTGATGGTGGTGGGCAGAGAATTCATCTCTTTTCTTTTTACCACTCAGTACCTGGCGAGCTGGCCGATTTTCGCGATCAATCTGACGACGCTGCCGTTCCTGATCGTGCTTGCGGATCCGATCATTCGTTCGCACGCGGAGCATCGCTTCTTTCTCTTGAAGGTGCGTCTGCTCACGATTGTGGTGCTTTTCGTGGGACTCTGGTTCGGCACAAAATATTTTGGTTTGCTGGGCGCGATTACCGTGATGGTCAGCGTGAATCTTGTCGATCGTCTGATTGAGGGCGCCAAGGCATGTAGCATTGTGAATGTGCGTTGGCGGGATGTGCGTCTGCTGAAAGACGTAGGCAAGTTGGCAGTCGCGGCGCTGGCTGCGGGTTCGTTGACTGCGATCGTACGCATGTTTGTGCTTGGCCAGCGGCCGTTCGTAGTGCTGGTCATCTGCGGTTTAGTCTTCTCGTTCCTCTACGCTATTTTCGTAATGGCACTTTCGATCCCCACGATCGAAGAACGCGAAAAGATTCGCGGCGCGTTCGCCTCTGTTCTGCAATCAGCGGCGCGCAAGCGTTCGTTCGCGCCTGGTCTCACCAGAAGCTAGTCCGGCTTTAATAGAACTCTCTATCATGACGATACATCCCGTTCGCATTCTGACGAACTTTCACGATCTGAATGAATCGCATTCGGGTGGCGTCTCTGCGCGTTTTGATTATTTCGCACACGATCTGAGTTCGATCAAGTTTCTGAAAAAATGTCTTAGCACTGATCTGCTAATCCTGAATACCGACCCGCAGCGGTTGATGCTCGCCTGCGCGTTGAAGTGGCTGATGCCGTTTGCGCGCTTCAAGATCGTCTCTGTCGACATAATCGTGCGGACGCCGAAGTCTCTGCGGGGCCGCCTCAAGACGCTCGTGCAGAAAGTTCTCTTCCGGCGTGTGGACAGGTTCGTTCTCTATTTCAAAGATTTGCGCGGCTGCGAAAGGTTCTACGGCATCGGCGCCGATCGCGCAGTCTTTGTGCCATTCAAAGTCAACGCGCTCAATTCGATTAAGCGGCGAATGAAAGAGGGCAATCCGCCCGAGGGCGAATACGTGATGTGTGCAGGCCGCACCATGCGCGATGTGAAGACGTTTGTCGCGGCGATGCGGCAAGCCGGCTGTCCAGGAATTCTTCATCAGCAGCCGAAGGACATGATGGCAGCCCACGGAACATCGACCTGGGAAGACGACTTGCCGCCAAACGTGAAGCTCGTAATCGACGACTCAAACAGTCACGAAGTGTTTCTTGATTATGTGCAGAAGGCGCGGCTCGTCGTGATCCCGAGATTCAAGGACGACATCGGCCCGGCCGGAATTGCGACGTATTTGATCGCGATGGCGATGAACAAATGCGTGCTTGTCAGCGACGGTCCTGGAGTCGGCGATGTGCTTACTGACGAGGCGGCAATCGTTCTGCCCGAAGATGCGGCGCACCTGGCGAGACAAATCAAAATGTTGTGGGCTGACGATGCCCAGCGAAATGAGATCGCCAGACGCGGTCGAAAATATGCAAACGCTCTGGGCGGAGACGATCGACTTTACCGGGATATTCTGCGAGTGAGTTGCGAGAGCCTGGCCGCGATGTCTTACCCAACCGAAGTTGCGGTGCGCCAAACTTTGCCGATCACCGCGGCGATGGGAGTGCGGCAAACCAGCGAAGACGCGTAGTAGGGAAGCTTCCACGCGCGCGCGGTGCGGAAACGAGCAACCAGTTGGCGCGCTTCGCGCCAACGTCCCCAATATCCCAACATGCACGCCGCCTTGAAGGCGCGGATCGCCAGCACACGCGCGAGAAGTTCGCGCAGATGCGGCGGGCAGTTCGCGTGAATGTCACTTGCGTCGATCAGGAAAGGTTCAATGGGACGCATGCTGCGACGCGTTTGGGTTGAACCTGATGCTTCGAAATGGATTCGGGCCAGCGGATCCAAGTTGACGATCACGCTTTCGTTAAGCAGCACTTTGAGCCACAGGTGCGCATCCTCGCCATAAGCGCAACGGTCGCGTTCGTAAAATCCGCCGAACTTTCGTAGCAGATCGGTGCGAGCAAGCGTTGTGCAAGGAGTCATATAAGCAAGTAAAGCGGTCGCGACTTCTGGTTCTGTGTTAGCGTCTACCTTTGTGAGTCCGTCGCGCAGGCCGCGTTCGCGCCACATCGGTTCGCGCGAAATGTTTTTGGGAAACTCAAAGTAGCCAGACACGCTGGCTCCCGCGTTCGATTCTTCGTCGAGTAGCCGAACACTCTCAGCCAGAAATTCCGGCAACCATTCATCGTCGGCATCGAGAAAGGCAACGTATTCGCCCTGTGCCTGCGCGAGTCCGCGGTTACGCGCCGCGCCCGGGCCGGCGTTGTCCTGGCGGATTAGGCGCACCCGCGAATCCGTTTCCTGCTCAACAATCTGAGCGCCGTCATCAGTCGAACCGTCATCGACGACGATCAATTCAAAGTCCGTGAAAGTCTGCGCGATGACAGACTGAAGCGCGCGGCCGACAAACGGCGCTTTGTTGAAGAGCGGGATGATCACGGAAACGCGGGGCATTAGGCTGAAGTGTCTGTACCCGAAGCGATAGCAACGGGATCGATAGTGACTGGAGCGCCAGCGTCTCGCTTGCGATCACTCATCCATGAAGGTCGAGGTATTGCAAGCGGGACGCCTGCGCTCGAGTCTGAACTCGACTCCGGCTCGATTCGTGTCTCCGAGACTTGTTTGTAAATGTGAATCATGCGATGAGCGTAGGCTTCGGGACAAAATTCGCGCGCGCGAATCGTCGCGTTTGCTGCCAGCTTCTCAGCCAAATCTCGTTCGCTCAAAATCTGGAGCAGGGCCTCGGCGAATTCATGCGGTTGCCGCGCCGGGACGAGTAGTGCGTTCTCTCCCGACAACGCGATTTCCGGCACGCCGCCGACCGCGGTTGCCACCACTGGGATTCCCGCAGCCATCGCTTCGAGCAGGACGTTCGGCGAGCCTTCGCTATGCGATGGCAGCGCCAGGACATCAGCAATCGAATAGAAGGGTGCGACATCAGACACGTGGCCGACAAAAACAATCTCTTCGTTCAGCCGCAGATCGCCGGCCGTGCTTTCCAGCTGTGCGTGTTCCGGCCCGTCACCGACCAACAACACTTTGAATTTCAGCGTCGGATCCATTTGGCAGACGGAAGCGATCGCCTGCACGAGATCCTCATGACCTTTTTCGCGTGACAAACGTCCAACCGAAACGATCACTCGTTCGTCATCACTAATCTGGAATTGCTCTCGGAGCGCCCGCTGTTCGGCCGGGGATATCCGGCGCGGCGCTTTGACGGAATTGTGGCAGACACTGATTCGTTCGGCGCGCACGCCGGCACGAGTCAGTTGTTTACTGAAAGCAGCACAGACAGTGATGACGCGGTCGGCCGACCGCAAGGACCAGCGATTGAGCTGGTTATACGCGAGCATCTTCGCGTCAGTACTGGTGTAGCCGTGATGATACGCAATCCAGGGATGCGTCCTGCCAAGTCCCGTAAGCTTCAACAGGAAGTGCGACTTGATCATGTGCGTCTGGATCACATCAGGCGCGCGCCGCGCGACGATCGTGCGCAGCTGACTGATCACGGACGGATCGAATCGAAAGCGCTCGCTAATAACGTCGACAGTGATTCCCATTTCGCGCGCGGCGGTGACGAAGGCATTGGGCGATGGAGTGTCAGTACCGAGAGCGGTAGCGACCGGATCTGGTGCATCAAGCGAGTTCGATCCCATCGCTACAGCGCCCGGTACTGACGCGCCGCGATCAAACGTCACGATCGAAACTTCGACGGAGGGCTTGCCGTCAACTGCGAACTCAGACGACTGCATCAGCCGGCAAAAATTCAAAAGATTCTTGGCCGGACCGGTGACGGTTGTCGCTTCAATTAAGCTCAGGACTTTCATCGATGGAGTACTCGGAACTCGCTGGGAAGGCCGTCGAGGTTGAGCTGCGGACCGGGCGGCGTTGCCGCTCAAAAAACATCATCGCACAAAGGCTCCCTCCCCCGGAATAGAATAAATCGCGAATTCGCCTTATTTTCGTTAAATGCGGCAAAAGATTACGGTGCTGTGGGTTTTGGGATGTGTCGCCGGCCTGTTGGTCGCGGCGCACGTCCGACTGGGAGCGCAGAACCAGACAAGGCCGCGACGCGCGGGAACGATTGATTCGTCCGCGACTCTGCCGCCGGAAATGCAGGCTGAACTGGTCACGTATCCGAGTCCGGAGATCGCGTTCATCTGCGGTCCGCAGTTGAAAGCGCGCAGCCGCCTCAATCCATTTCCATGGTTCGATGACACGCAGATCGCGCAAGGTCGCGTGCAGGCTCGCGAAGCTCCGGCTATCGCGCCGCGCATTCTCGCCGGGACTGTCAGCGTGGGACGCAATGATCGGATCGTCACGGGCGTCGGTACGCGATTCAGATCGGAAGTCGATCCCAACGGGCCGGCTCCTTTTTACGACGGCTGGCTGCGCATACGGGACGGCGCTACGGATCGTGAAGTGAAGGTTGCATCGGTGCAATCGGACGCCCAGTTAACGCTAAGCTCTTCGTGGAAGTTCGCGGCGGTCAGTAACACGAAGGCTGACACCAATCATCGCGACACACAGCAGGCTTCCTGGAACTACGATCATTACCTGCGCGCGACTTATTACGACACCGCCTACGTTGAGTACATCAACTACTACCGGACGGGTGACCCGGCGTTTCTCGATGCGGCGCGCAAGATCGCTGATTCATTATGGGGCTCGCCTTACGTCGACTTCGGCACAGTCATTTCGGGTCCGAATCACTTGCAGCCACGTTCGCAAGCGTTCGCTGGACTGATGCTGCGAGCGCTCGATGGCAAGCCGCAGTATTGGGATTACCTTTATCGCGAAGTGCGCGCGACGTTTGATGATTGGCTGAAGCGGCGGCGCAATGATGCGACGCTCTACTATGACCTGCGTGAGGATGGATACGCACAATTGTATGCAGCGATGTTGGCCCGCGTGCTGCCCGATCGTTATCAGTCGTTCCCGAACGGAACTCTTAAATCGTCAACCGGCGTGGCGACTGACGGCGCACGCAAGCGCGCAGCGCTGCTGGCGGATGCGGAAGACGTGGCCGTGAATTTCTTTGGGAGATTACAAAAGCCGGACGGCTCGTGGCGTTGGGATGCTGACGTGGGCTCGGCGCCTACCGATAAACATCGCAACACCGAGCAACCATTCATGGTTGGGCTGTATCTCGAGAGCGCGATCCTTTTGCATCAACTGACTGCAAACGCAGCGGTCAAAACCAGTCTGCGCGACCAAATCACGCGCTCATGTCGTCATCTTTATCGCGATGCTTATCGAAAAGAAGTCGTCTCAGATATGCCGCAGTATCGTTGGCGGGGGATGTGGTATTTCTGGGGCGGCGGCAACCTCGCAAATCCGCGAGCTTACGAGCACGGCTGGGGCGATCGCGCGACGAACGGCGATGCGAATGTTGTCCGCGGCGTGCGGCATCTGAACTCCACGATTCATCATGCCTTTGGTTACGCTTACCTCATCACGCGCGATGCCTCGTTTCTGCAAATGGGCGATGAGATTTTTGGAGCGTCGTTCGGCGATGCCACTGATCAGCTGCGAAACCTGGCGACGGCCGGGAGCAAAGAATACGACATGACTTTTCGTTCCGCGGGCCGGTATCTCGCCTGGCGCCTCGTCGCACAGAATCGCGAGCGGTAGCGAGCAGAATCATGAGGCGACTTTGAAGCCTGAGGGTTTGCTCCCAACTTGAGTCCTTTAACCCGCTCACTATCGTTCGCGGTTCTGTGACTGCGCCTGGATCCCTTTCGCTATCGCTCGCGGCTCTATACCTGCCTTATTTTGTCACTCAAACAGTCGGGAACGTCCCCCCGATTGATCATTTCCTCATTCTGGCGGGCCCGGACATTACGGCCGCAGGACTTCTGTTTCCTTCGCCCCGCGGCCATTATTTCCCGGCCCGCACCAGGAAAAGTTCGTTAGACCGAGATTGCCCCTCGGTCACGAACACAGAGCAAATCGCATGAGTGTCGCCATCCCCCAAAAATTCCTTAAGCCCATCGCGATCGCCGCGGCGCTGATCTTCTTGTATTTCAGCGTGCTGACCAAGCTGGGCCGCGATTGGTGGAGCGATGAGAACTATTCGCACGGCCTCTTGATTCCGTTCATCATCGGCTTCATTGTCTGGCAGGAACGGAAGAACTTCACTGAACAAAACGCGAACGCTATTTGGCCGGGCGTGGCCCTGATTGCTTTCGGTGTCTTTGGCCTTTGGGCCGGAACGGCAGGGGCCGAGTTGTTTGTTCAGCGCGCGTCTCTGGTTCTGATGTTGGCGGGCATTGCAATTTATTTCTTCGGATCTCGCATCCTTTCACGCATCGCAGTTCCTTTGCTTTTGCTGGCGCTGGCGATCCCGATTCCGCAAATCATCTTCAATCGAATTGCTTTTCCTTTGCAGCTCTTCGCGTCGCGTTGCGCCGTGTCGGCAATGTCATTTTTCGAGATTCCGGTACTGCGCCAGGGCAATGTGATCGAGCTGATGCCGCTCGGCGCGAAAGAGCCGAAGCGCTTAGCCGTGGTCGAAGCATGCAGTGGCATTCGTTCGCTGATGACGCTCGTTACCCTGGCCGTGGTTTATGCATATTTCACCCGACCGAAAGTGGCACAGACTTCAGTCTGTGATCGCGCTAAGAATGCACAGACTAAAGTCTATGCCACGTTCGGATTTTGGCGGACGGCGATTTTGGTCGCCTCGGCAGTCCCGATTGCAATTTTAACCAATGCTGCGCGCGTCAGCGGCACGGGCGTTTTGGCGCACTACTACGGAACCAGGGTGGCCGACGGATTCTTTCACTCTTTCTCAGGCTGGGTGATCTATTTGGTAGCGGCAGCATTACTGTTCGCGACGGGATGGTTGATCGATAAGCTCGCGCAAACGTTTAGTCAAAAACCGAGGCGTTTAGAGGCGGCACTTGTGCCGCCAGTATCGGGACAAGTCCCGACTCTAAACTAATCGACAGTGATCATGTCGAAAGCGAATTCAAAACGATTCTGGATCTTACTGGTCGCCCTGTTGCTGGCTGGCGGAATAATCAATGCCTGGGAGCATGCCGGCGAAGCTAAAGTTTCGCGCCGCCCACTCAGCGAGTTTCCGGCGCAGGTTGGTTCGTGGCATCAGAATGGCGCCGACACCCGCTTCGACGCGGAGACGGAAAAGGTGCTTCGCGCCGACGATTATCTTTCACGGAATTACGAATCGTCCGGCGGTCGCAACGCTTCGCTTTACGTAGGCTACTACGCATCGCAACGCACCGGCGCGACTTATCACAGTCCGCTGAATTGCCTGCCCGGCGCCGGCTGGGTGATGAGTGACGGCGGCCGAATAACAATACCGTCCACCTCTGAGCGACCCGCGTTTGAAGTCAATCGCTACATCATCCAGAACGGCAGCAGCAGCGCGCTGATGCTGTATTGGTACGAAGGCCGTGGGCGTGCTGTGGCCAGCGAATATTGGGGCAAGATTTACACCGTGCTCGACAGCGTTCGTCGTCGCCGTTCTGATGGCTCGATGGTCCGCATCATGGTGCCAATCGGCAATTCGAAAGAAGAGGCCGAGAAGAGCGCGATCGAGTTAGCCTCGCAAGCCGCGCCGCAATTGAGCGCATTCGTGCCGAACTAAGTTTTCTCCCTCTCCCTCTGGGAGAGGGTCGGGGTGAGGGCCTAGCCGCGAAAAGAAAAAATTTTCTTTTGGGTTTTCCGCCGCTACGCTTCGCGCCCTCACCCCTAACCCCTCTCCCAAGGGGAGAGGGGAGATTTTCCTGAAATCGATTCCCGATTAGTCCTTTCTTTTCTCTGACTCGCCAGTGCAGGTGAGTGACGTTTTTTGACACCCTAACCAACTCGCTCAAACGGCCTTTCAAACGACGTTGCCCGTTGCTGAAAGACAACCGCTGAGTGAATAAACCCGGGTCCCGACATGTCGAGACTCACGGAGACTGCAATGAAAAATCGAGAGTGCCGCCGCAAGTTTTACACCCTTCCTCTGTTCGTTGTCCTGATTGCCGCGTTCATCCTGGGCGCGTGCACTACCCCGGAAAAAGCCAAAGCTCAACACGTCGCGCGTGGACAGGCGCTGCTGAAAGACAAGAAGTTTCAGGAAGCCGCGCTCGAGTTTCGTAGTGCGTTGCAAATCGACGAGAAGCTCGCCGATGCGCACTGGGGACTGGCGAACGCGTACGAGGGATTGCTGCGTTATCAGGAAGCGTTCGACGAGATGCGCCAGACGGCGGAACTCGATCCGAACAATCTCGATGTGCGCGTAAAACTCGGCAACTACTACCTGGTTGGGTCCAAGCAATCACCCGCGGCGCTCAGCGAAGCCGAACGGCTGGCGAAAGAAGTTCTCGAAAAGGATCCCAACCACATTGAAGGTCATATCCTGCTGGGTTCGGTCCTGTTTGCGCAGGACAAAAAGCAGGAAGCGTTCGTGGAGCTGAACCGCGCAGTCGAGCTCAATCCGAAGCGAGTCGAATCGTATCTAAGTCTGGCGCGCTTCTACGTCATGACCAACGACGTCGCCGGCGCTGAAGCGATCTATCAGCGCGCGATTTCCGTGAGCGGCGGCTCAGCGATGGCCCACTACGAATACGGAAAGTTCCTGGTCGGCGCACAGCGTTTGGACCAGGCGGAAGCTGAATTTCAGAAAGCGGTCCAGACTGAACCACAGAATCGCGAAGCGCAGTTCATCCTCGCGAGTTTCTATCTCGTCAACAAACAATTCGACAAAGCTGAAGCCGCGTACAAGACGCTGGCGGAATTCGACAAAGACAAACCTGAAGGCCGTTCGGTCCTCGGTGACTTTTACTCGTCGGTGGGACGGATGGACGAAGCGATCGCAATTTATCGCGAAGTGATCGCGAAATCGCCCGAATACACGCAGGCGCGTTATCGACTGGCGGAAATCATGCTGAACCGCGGCGATCTCGCCGGCGCGAAGAACGAAGTGGAAACGGTTTTGAAGGGCGACAGCAAAGATCGCCAGGCGCTGATTCTGCGCGCCCGCATCGGCATGCAAGCCGGCCAGAACAGCGATTTGAAAGTTGCGATCGAAGACCTGCGCGAAGTGCTGAGACAAGAGCCGAACTCGCGCGCCGGCCTGTACTTCATGGCCGAAGCGAATTTTCGTCTAGGACAAATCGATCAGGCCCGCGCGTTTGCCAGCGACTTGACGCGCAACTATCCGGATTACCTGCCGGCGAAATTGATGGAAGTGCAAATCAACCTTGCCGGCGGCGACGCGAAGGCGGCCATGCAAAGCGCAGCGAATCTGCAGGATCGTCTGGCAAAGACTGCTCCTGATCGAGACAACTCACCGCAACTGCTGGCTGAGTTGAAAGCGAAAACTCTAATCGCGCACGGATCGGCGGCGTTGCAACTGCGCGATACGAAGACTGCGCGCGCTGACTTTCTCGCGGCGCATGACATCGCGCCGAGCAGTCCGGACATTGATGTCGACCTGGCCATGGTTTCACTTGCCGAAGGCAAGGCTGAAGAAGCGATTGGCTTTTATAACAATGCGCTGAGCATTGATGGCGCGCACTTCAACGCCTTGCGCGGGCTCACGAACATCTACGCTGCGCAGAAGAAAACCGATCAAGCGCACGCACGTATTGATCAGGCCATCGCGGCGCAGCCAAATAACGCTTCGCTGCATTTCTTAAAGGGCCGCGTCTACGGATTCGAAATGAACGCGCAGGGCGCCGAAGCAGAATTCCGCCGCGCGATTGAAATCGACGGTAACTATCTCGCCGCTTATTCAGCGCTGGGCGCGCTTTTCGTCAACACGAACCAGCAGCAACGCGCCCTGGAAGAGTATCGCCGCATCGTCGAGCGTCAGCCGGACAATCCGGCGATCTACACGCTGATCGGCATGCTCGAAATGAACCTGCAAAACATCGACGCGGCCATCGACAACTATCGCAAGGCGCTGTCGCTGGATCAGAACTCAACGTTTGCGGCCAACAATCTGGCGTGGCTGTACGCGATTCACGGCAAAGGAAATCTCGATGAAGCGGTGCGCCTGGCGCAGAGCGCGGTGCAGGCGAATCCGGAAGTATCGAGCTTCGTCGATACGCTGGGCTGGGTCTACTACAAAAAAGGTTTGTATGGACCGGCTACTGAACAGTTGAAGAAGGCCGTGAGTGTGGACGAGAGCGCCGCGCGCCAAAGCAACGGAACGCCTTCGCCGACTTATCACTATCACCTCGGCGCAGCCCTGGCCGCGAAAGGCGACAAGGCGGCCGCCCGTCGCGAGATCGAAAGCGCTTTGCGTCTGAGCGAGAAAACGCCTTTCCCTGAAGCCGACGAAGCAAGAAAAGCCCTGGCGACGTTGTAATCGGATGTCCGACAAACTTGAGTTTGTCGAGAGAACCGACGCGAACGTAGAACGACAAACTAAAGTTTGTCGGACATAGGAGCAATCCAGATGAGCACTGAATTTCGACAACGGAAAATGAGCGAGTACGCGCGCATCGCTTTGAAGCGCAAGTGGATGATTATCCTGCCGACGCTCGCCATCGGCCTGGCTATCGCCTTCGTGGTGTTTCGCCTGCCCGACATTTACGAATCGTCCACCTTGATTGTGGTCAAGCCTTCCACGCTGCCGAATTCCGTAGTGCCGATGATCACGGAAGAAACGTTGACGCGCGAACTCGCCAGCATTTCTCAAGTCGTCACCAGCCGCAGCTCGCTGCAGCCGCTGGTCGAGAAATACGACCTGTATAAAGAAGAGCGGCGTCGCGGCGAAGCCATGGAAGTCATCATCGAAGAGATGCGCAAAGGCATCCACGTCGAGATCAACACCAGCCGCAACGACATCACCAACGCCTTCAACATCACTTATCGCGGTCGCGATCCGAAGACAACGCAAGCCGTCGCCGCCGAACTCGCAAGCAAGTACGTCGACGAACAGACCAAGGGAACTGTGAACGCGGGCACCTCTGCCAAGCAATTCATTGAAGAGCAGGTGCGCACTGCGAAAGAAGAGGTCGATGCGATCGACAATCAGCGGCTTGCTTATCTGCAGCAGAACATGAACAACCTGCCGTCGCAGTCGCAGGCTTTAGTCGGCCGGCTGACAGCTTTGCATGAAGAGCAAAAAGCGCTGATAGCGGAACAAGGTCGTCTGCGCGATCTGGCCGCCGCTTATCGCAGCCAACTCGGCGACATTACCAAGAGTTACGAACAGGAAATTGTTCTGAGCGCCGAGAATACTACCGATCCGAAAACAACTGCGGCGTGGGCCGAACTGGTGCGTCGCCGGTCTGAATATGAGGGGGAGTTGCAAAGCCTGACGACGCAGTACACGGAAAAGCATCCGGATGTCGTCGCTAAGAAAAAGCAGATCGAAGACATCAAGGCGCAGCAGGATCTGATGCTGAACGATTGGAAAGATCGGATCGAAGACCGCAGGCAGAAACTGACAAAGCTAACCGATCCGCGCCTGCTTACCCTGCGCACGAACATCTCGATGGTTGAAGGCGATATGGATCGCCAGGGTCGTTTGTTGGAAGAGACGAACAAGCAGATCGCCGACATGAACGCGCGTATCAATGCGATTCCCAATGCGGAAGTCGGACTCGAAGCGCTAGACCGCGATTATCAAACAAAGAAATCGAATTACGACAACCTGCTTCAGCAGCAACAGAAAATTGTGGTCGGGGCGGACGCGGCAAAGGAACAGCAGGGCGGTGGAATTCAGGTGGTTGACCCGGCGAACTTACCGGAAAAACCAGTCGCACCGAAGCGGCTGGTGCTGACTGCCGGCGGGTTCGGAATTGGCATGGCGCTCGGCATGTTGCTCGTGCTGATTATTGAAGTGCGTCGCCTGTTCACCATTCAAACGATTGAAGACGCAAAGCATTACACGACCTTGCCAGTGCTCGCATCCATTCCTGAACTCATGACGCCGGCGGAAGCGCTCGCGGTTCCCCGCCGGCAAAATCTCGCATTGGCGGCCGGGTTTGCCACGGCCGTGGTCGCGGTGCCCATGCTGGCATTCGCGCTGACGATGACGCACGTGCTGGAGCGGATTACACAGTAGGGCAGTGGCGCAGACTTCAGTCTGTGCCTGGACTTCGCCACCACAGACTAAAGTCTGTGCCACTACGGGGGAAAAACGATGTACACAGATTTTTACGGACTCAAAGAACTTCCATTCGCGCTGACGCCGGATCCGCGTTATCTGTACTTCACGCCTTCGCACACCGAGGTGATGGCGAACCTGCATTACGGGATCGAGAGCGGGCGCGGTCTGATTGTCGTGACCGGCGAAGTCGGCACCGGCAAAACGACGTTGCTGCGTTGGATGATGCAGCGGCTCGACCGCACGGTCATGATCGCGTACATCTTCAATCCGCGTTTGTCGGTGACTGAGTTCTATCAATACCTCTCGGCGCTCTTCAATATCGGCGCCTGGGAAAATAAATCCGATCTGCTGCTCGAGTTAGGCAAGGTGCTGGAAGGGCGTCACAACCGTGGCCTGCGCACGGTGCTGGTCGTCGATGAAGGTCACGGCTTGTCAACGGAAGTGTTGGAAGAGATTCGTCTGCTGTGCAACTTCGAATCGGACACTGCCAAGCATCTGCAAATCGTGCTGACGGGCCAGCCTGAGCTGCGCGAGGTTTTGAATCAACCGAATCTGCGCCAGCTCAAACAGCGCGTCGCACTTCGTTGCGAAATCAGCGGGCTGCCGAACGTCGAAGAGACCGCGCACTACATTTCATCACGTTTGAAAGTTGCCGGCGCGGCGAAGACGGACATCTTTTCGCCGGGCGCCGTCGATTATATCTTCCGTTGCTCGGCCGGCATTCCGCGCAACATCAACAACCTCTGCGACAACGCACTGCTCAACGGTTTTGCGTCTGGCGCCACCGTAATCAGCCGCGCGATCATTGAAGAGGTGGCGGCCACTTTCGACATGCTGCCACGCAATGGTTACTCCGAGTTGGCGGGGCTGCCGCCGCAGGAGACTGCTGCGCGTATCTTCAACTCTTCAGCTCGTGCAGAACTTTGGGCAGCCGGCAACGGCGACAGTGCGCCCGTGACGCATGCGCAAGATGCGCGAACCTCCAATGGCAACGGCAACGGCAATAGTGCAATGGGCGTCTCGCCCATGACTCACCAGGCTGGTGCGGGTGATACCACGGGCAACGGCCATGGAAATGGAAACGGTTACCGCTACGGCGAAAACCACGTGCAGGATGCACGTGCCACAGAAAATTTCTCGCTGGTCTCGCCTGCCCCCGAGCGCGACTATTTGAGCGAATACCTACGACGTACTGAGCCACTCAATCTTTCTGAACCGCCTGCATCACCGGGCGGGTTCAGCTTTGAGGAGCCGAGGTCACCGATTTATCCACCCGCTAACGCAGGTGGTTCTGACCGATTCGGGAGAGGAAACAATGGGCAGAGTCTATGATGCGCTGAAGCGGGCCGAAGGCCAGCCGCGCACTCCAACTTCAAATACTTCGATTAACCGCGAGGGCAACGCAGACAACGTCTCGTACTTCGTGCCGCGACCGGCGGAACATCCCTGGGATGTGGCGCCGTTCACGGCCAGCCCAATCGGTATCAATTCAGCGTCCACTGCGCACACGGACGAGGCGACCGCCGGGCCGGCACTCCTTGGCGGACAAGCTTTCCGTGATGCTGGGGCAACCTTGGGCGCTGTCGGAACGGCGCGCGCCGCCGAGTTCTCTCAACGAGCAATCTCGGCCGCGCGCGTCGAACCACACCTCGTCGCCATTACGGAACCGCGCTCACCTGAGTGCGAGCACTTCCGTTCTTTGCGCACGAAACTTCTGGAAGCCGGCGAGCGCCGGAACATGCGCGCGTTTGTCGTTACCAGCGCCGGCGTTGGTGAAGGCAAAACTTTGACGAGTTTGAATTTGGCCTGGCTGCTGGCGCAGACAGATGGCGCCAAGGCGCTGCTGATCGATGCTGATTTGCGCAGCCCCGCCACAGCTGCTTATCTCGGAATTGAAAACGAAGTCGGCCTTTCGGAAGTATTGACCGGCGACAAGAAATTGATGCAGGCGATCGTCAAGTTGCAGCCGGCGGGCCTGCACCTGTTACCGGGTGGAGCGCCGCGCGAAGACGTGGCTGAACTTTTGTCAGGTCCGCGCTTTGGGCGGCTGCTTGACGAAGCCCGCAAGCACTTTGACTACATCATCATCGATGCGCCGCCGCTGGGCATCTTCACGGATGCGAATCTTTTGATCAATCGCGCTGACGGAGCTCTGCTCGTAGTGCGTTCAGGCAAGACGCGTTATGCGGTAGTGGATCGTCTGCTCGACCAATTGCCGCGCGAACGGATGCTCGGCGTGGTGTTGAATCGCGCAGAGACGGGAGCCGACGAAACTGCTTATTACTATTCACAGAAGCGCTATCAGCCATTCTCCGGGATGGGCGAAGAAGCGGATGCCGCCGCGGATCAGCATGAACTCGACATGATCTATATAGATGAAAGTGTGGTGTCGTGATTTTTCTCCCTCTCCCTTTGGGAGAGGGCCGGGGTGAGGGGCGAAGCTAGTGCGAAAAAACAAAATATTTATTCGTCCTTCCACTAACCTTCGGACCCTCACCCTAACCCTCTCCCAGGGGGAGAGGGAACCAGACCAATGAAGACCTCGCGTCTCAAAGCTCGCACGATTCTCCTGCTGCTGGTCGAAGCTATGTTGCTGTTCGGCGGCTTGGTGATCGCTGTGTACGCGAGACTCGGCGCGCTTGATGCTGAAGATGCGCTCATCACTCGGAACGGCTTCTACAAGGCCGCCCTGGCGACAGTCTTCTGCCTGACCTCGTTCTACTTTTTCGATCTCTACGATTTCGTGGTCATGCGCGATCGGCGCGAGCTGGTGTTGCGCTTGCTGCAAGCGCTCGGCCTCGCCTGGGTGGCGCTGGCGCTGATGTTCTATGCGTTGCCGCAGGTAATGATAGGCCGCGGCGTCACGCTGATTTCCTTACCGCTCGCTCTGTTTTTCATGGTCGCGTGGCGTTTGTCCATCCATTGGGTTCTGGGACATCCGGAACTCGGCGAGCGCATTTTGATCGTCGGCTCCGGCCCGTTCGCAGTCGAAATCGCCAAAGAGACTTTGCAGCGCAAGGACGCCGGCTATCGAGTGATCGGCTTCGTTGACAACGATCCAAGTCTGGTGGGCAAGAGTCTGATCAATCCGAAAGTCATCGGCCTGACCTCTCAGTTAGCTACGCTGGTCAAGAGCGAGAACATCGATCGTCTGGTCGTGGCCATTGGCGATCGCCGCGGACAGTTTCCGACACAGGAGCTTCTGAAGTTGAGTTTGTCGGGCGACGTGACAATCGAAGAGAGCGCTGCTTTTTACGAGCGGCTGACTGGCCGCGTGCTGCTCGATTTGATTCGTCCGTCGTGGCTGATCTTTTCCAGCCGCGGCCGTCGCGCCCGTGTCAACGAACTGGCTCGCTCAGCCATGCACCGCGCGATTGCTTTCAGCGGCGCCGTTCTTTCCCTGCCGATCGCGATTCTGACTGCCGTCTTAATCAAGCTCGATTCGCGCGGCCCGGTTCTTTACAAACAGGAACGCGTCGGGAAAAACGGCCGCCCCTTCAAGCTGATGAAGTTTCGCTCGATGCGCACGGACGCCGAGAAAGATGGTCCCGTCTGGGCGAAGACTGATGACCAACGCATGACGCGTGTCGGTCGCATCATCCGCAAGATTCGGGTCGATGAGATCCCGCAGTTCTGGAACATCCTGCGCGGCGACATGAACTTCGTCGGGCCGCGTCCCGAACGGCCGCACTTTGTCGCGCAGCTCGCGGACGAGATTCCCTATTACGAACAGCGGCACTTGATGGCGCCGGGCCTGACCGGCTGGGCGCAAATCAACTATCCGTATGGAGCGTCGATTGAAGACGCGAAACAGAAGTTGCAATACGACTTGTACTACATGAAGAACCAGAGTTTGGCGCTCGACGCCACGATCATGTTCGAAACTATCAAGACGATTCTGTTTGGCAGAGGTACGTAGTGGCACAGACTTCAGTCTGTGTCGCCGTGGAATTCACAGACTAAAGTCTGTGCCACTTTCGGAGGTTCAACCATGAAGAAGTTGCTCATTCAATTTTCAATTGCCGCGTTGGCGCTGACGATGGTAATCAGCGCGTTCGCGCAATCACCCACAGCCACGCGACAACGGCGCACGTCCACGACTGAGGAGCCAACTCAGGCGAATGCGACGGCGCAACCTTCGCCGCCGCCTGAGGTGACTGACGACGCGCTGACAAATCGCGCCGACCCGACGTCAGAAGAGGCGTCAATCGTGCCGTACTACAACAACTTCTTCACGACCTACCGGCTCGGGCCGGAGGACGTCGTTTCGGTCAACGTCTTTGGGCAGGATCGTTACTCGAAACAGGGCAACGTCATCCCGCCCAGCGGCCGGCTTTATCTGGCGCTGATTCCCGAAGGCATTTTTGTGAACGGCAAGACCTGTGATCAGGTCGCCGAACTGATCAAGAAGAAGTACGAGGAGTACATTATCGATCCGCAGGTTTCAGTTTCGCTCGATCGCGCCGGTTCGTATCGCTACAGCGTGATTGGCGACGTGGGCCAGCCGGGAATTCGTCTGATGACGCGGCGACTGTCGGTGACCGAAGCGATCGCGGAAGCGGGCGGCATCCTGCAAACCGGAAGCAAGAGCAAGGTATATGTGCTGCGTAAGCAGGCGAACGGAAACTTGCAACCGATTCCCGTCAACGTCTCGGCGATTTACAAAGGGCAGGCTCCCGACGCCGTGTATCTCGTCCCCGGCGATCAAGTCGTCGTGCCCGGCAACAGTTTGAAGAAGTGGCAGACCTTGACGAGCTTCCTGCCGGTGTTGAGTTTCGCGCGTCTGTTTACTGGAGGATTCTGAGAACGGAAAGCAGAAAGCAGAAGGCAGAAGGCAGGAGGCGGCCCGGCAGTAAGCAGATGCCAGCACGGCAGTAAGCAGAAGGCAGTAAGCAGAAAGCACTGGGCAGCTCAAAGCGGAAGGCAGAAGACTTGTAATGTTGCGCGTGACTCATAATTCCAATCGTTTTCTGCCTTTTGCCTTCTGCCTTTTGCTTTCCACGTTTTGCCTTCTGCCTTCCGCTTCCGCTGCGACCTGGTCTCGACAAAAGTCAGGCACGATGGCGTGGCTCCACTCAGTTTATTTTCTCGATCAAAGTCACGGCTGGGTTGCGGGAAGCAACGGCACACTGCTCGAGACAACTGACGGCGGCGCCAACTGGAACAAAGTTGTGACGCCCACGAAAGATGTCTTACGCGATGTCTGGTTTGTTGACGATCACGTGGGTTGGCTTGTTGCCGAACGCGACGTCTATAAATTGAAAACGAACGACGAAGCGCTTTCTTACTTGCTGCGGACAGACGATGGTGGTCTCACCTGGCGCTCGGTTTCTCTGAATGGCTTTGACACGAACGCGCGGCTGGTGCGCGTGATGTTTGCTGACGCCGCGAATGGCTGGGTGTTTGGCGAGACCGGAGTCATTTTCGTTA
>DATNEI010000127.1:0-7363 GCA_035606795.1 Pyrinomonadaceae bacterium | reverse complement strand
TGCGCGGCAATTCCTCGATCAGCTGGAAAAGCCGGACGTCGATTCGGTTGAAGGACTGTCGCCGGCCATCTCGATCGAGCAAAAGACTGTAGCCCGCAGTCCGCGTTCTACGGTCGGCACGGTCACAGAAATCTACGACTATCTGCGTCTTTTGTTTTCTTCAGTCGGTGTGCCGCACTGTCCGCAATGCGGCGCGCCGATTACCCGGCAGAGTGTCGAGCAAATCCTTCACGACGTGCTGGAGCTTCCTGAAGGCGAACGCGTAATGGTACTCGCGCCGATTGTGCGCGGACGAAAAGGTGAGTTCAAGAAGGAGCTGGCAAAGCTTGCGCGCGATGGCTTTATTCGGGCGCGCGTCGATGGCGAGTTGCGCGCGCTGGATGAAGACATTCGCCTCGACAAGCGGCGCAATCACACAATTGAAGCGGTGATCGATCGCTTGCTAATCAAGCAAGGCATCAACGAACGGTTGGGTGAATCGATCCGCACGGCGTTGAAGCTGACTGGCGGCGCGGTCCTGGTTTCAGTGGTGGACGGGGAAGAGAAGCTGTATTCCGAAAAGATGGCCTGCGTGAATTGCGGCATCAACGTTCCACCTCTCGAGCCGCGCTCGTTTTCTTTCAATTCGGCGTACGGCGCGTGCCGCAATTGCCACGGTCTCGGATCTGTTCTCGAAGTCGATCCGGCAAAGCTGATTCCGAATCCTGAATTACCGCCGGAGCAAATTCCTTTTGCGGAGGCCGACAAGTCCGGTTCGGCGTATCTGCGCAGTGCGCTGTTGGCCCTGGTCACCCATTTCAAAGGCGACGCAAGAATTCCATTCAAGGATCAGCCAAAGGAGATTCGCGATGCATTCTTGAGCGGCGTTACCGGGCAGATAAAGTTTCGGCAGGGACTGTACGCGTATAAGGGCCCCTGGAAAGGTGCATTGCCATGGTTGCGCGAACGGCTGGCGGAGCCGCCCAGCGAAAAGGTACGGCTGGCGTTGGAAGAAATGGTTTCGCCGGTCGTGTGCCCGGATTGCGAAGGCCGGCGTCTGCGTGCTGATTCGCTGGCAGTGCGCGTTGGTGGTCGCGGCATCGCGGATTACACCAACATGCCGATCGATGATGCGATCGCTGCGTTCGATCGAGTCAAGCTCGATGCGCGCTCGGCACAGATTGCCGGATTGGTTCTGGCAGAGATTCGCAGCCGTCTTCGCTTTCTCGAAACCGTCGGTCTCGGCTATCTCACCCTGGATCGCCCATCGGCGAGCTTGTCCGGAGGCGAAGGGCAGCGCATTCGGCTGGCGACGCAAATTGGATCGCAACTGCGCGGCGTCCTCTATGTTTTGGACGAGCCTTCCATTGGGTTGCACCCGCGCGACAATCGGCGTTTGCTGGATACGCTGGCCGCCCTGCGCGATCTAGGCAATACCGTGCTCGTCGTGGAACATGACGAAGAAACGATCCGTCGCGCCGATTATGTCGTGGACCTTGGACCCGGCGCCGGCTCACACGGCGGATTCGTGGTCGCGCGTGGAACGCCCGACGATGTCGCGCACAATAACAGTTCAGTCACGGGGCTTTACATCAGCGGCGAACGCAAAATTCCTGTTCCCGACGCGCGTCGCTTACCTAACGGAAAAGCGATCACCATCCGCGGCGCTCGCTATCACAATTTGAAAGAGATTGACGTCACTTTCCCGTTGGGACTGCTGACGGTGGTGACCGGAGTCTCAGGCTCAGGAAAATCGACCTTAGTCGAAGACATTCTTTATCGGGCCCTGGCGAAAGAACTGTACGGCTCGCTGGGTGATCCCGGAGCGCACGGCGCGATTGAAGGGCTGGAGCATCTCGACAAAGTTATTGAGATCGATCAGTCGCCTATCGGCCGGACGCCGCGATCGAATCCCGCGACCTACACGGGTTTGTTCACGCCGATTCGCGAGCTGTACGCGATGCTGCCTGAGTCTCGCGAGCGCGGCTACAAACCTGGGCGCTTTTCCTTCAACGTGAAGGGCGGGCGCTGTGAGGGCTGTGAAGGCGAAGGCTTAAAGCGCATCGAGATGAATTTTCTGCCGGACGTTTACGTGCTGTGTGACGTTTGCCGCGGCGCGCGTTACAACCGCGAGACGCTCTCGGTGAAGTACAAGGGCAAATCGATCGCGGAACTGCTCGATACGACCGTAGAAGAGGCTTTGCCGCTGCTGGAAAATGTTCCTCAGATTAAGCAGAAGTTGCAGACGTTACTCGATGTCGGTTTGGGTTACATCAAACTCGGGCAATCAGCGACGACGTTGTCCGGCGGTGAAGCACAGCGCATTAAGCTCGCAAAGGAGCTGTCGAAACGCGCGACCGGCCGCACCGTTTACATTCTCGATGAGCCGACTACGGGTCTTCACTTCGCGGATGTGCATAAACTGCTTGATGTGCTCCAGAGATTAGTTAGTCTCGGCAATACTGTGATCGTGATCGAACACAATCTGGACATCATCAAGAGCGCAGACTTCATCATTGACCTTGGTCCTGAAGGCGGTGCGCATGGCGGCCGTGTAGTCGCCTGCGGAACCCCCGAAGAAGTGGCTGCCGTACGTCGCTCACACACAGGCCAGGTCCTCAAGCCGCTGCTGAACGGCAACGGCAAGCGCAACGGCGCGAAACGGGGACTCTCAGGGCCGGAGATTGCTGAAGAAACCAAGAAAGTCGCGTGATATAATTAGTCTCGCTTCAATGGAATCAGTTGAAACAATCAAGACGTTAAGACTCGACAAGAGAGCATTTGCTGTCTTTTCTTCATTTGAAGAAGCCGACGCCGCGGATCGCGCTTATTGGCATTCGCGAACGCCTCTGGAAAGGCTCGAAGCTCTGGAACTCATGCGGCAATCTGCCTATGGCTACGAAGATCCGACTACAAGCAGACTTGAAAGAGTTCTTGAGTTTGCTCGCCTCAAATAAAGTCGAATACCTGTTAATCGGCGGGTACGCCGTTGGTTACTACGGTTGCCCTCGGCCGACTGGCGACTTGGATGTATGGGTGGCAATGACTCGTGAGAATGCCGACCGGCTTGTCCGCACGTTTTCTCAATTCGGTCTGAGCGTTCCTGCCGAGAAGTTTCTCCAAGAAAACAGCATCGTGCGCATGGGTGTGCCGCCATTTCGTCTTGAGGTCCTAACTACGATTGACGGCGTTGATTTTGGTGAGTGCTACGCAGCTCGCCATCGAGCCAGCATCGACGGTGTGGATGTCGATCTGATTAGTCTGGCCGACTTGCGAAAGAATAAAGCAGCAAGTGGACGCGCCAAAGACTTAAGCGATCTGGAAAATTTGCCGCAGGCAGACAATGACTGAACGCATTTCGACAATCGTCGCGGCTAGTATCGAGACGAAGCGCCGCTTCTTCGGTTCGCATGCCTCTGACGTTCACCATGCGGCCGTGCTGATCTCAGACTCCCTGAGAACGGGCGGCAAGCTTCTCGTTTTCGGCAACGGCGGTTCAGCAGCGGATGCCCAGCACATCGCCGGCGAACTGATAAATCGCTTTCTTCAGGAGCGTCGCGCCTTGCCCGCTATTGCGCTGACGACCGATGGCGGCGTGCTGACCTGCATTGCTAACGACACTGGATTTGAAAACATCTTTGCGCGACAGATCGAAGCGCTGGGAAGCGAAGGCGACGTGTGTCTGGCGATTTCGACATCAGGACAATCGGCGAATATCGTCGCAGCCTGTACACAGGCGAAGTCACAAGGAATCAAAGTAATCGGTGTGCTCGGACGCGATGGTGGCAAGGTTGCAGCGCTATGCGATCTAGCCTTGATTGTGCCGAGCAACGACACGCAACGAATTCAAGAGACGCATAATCTGCTGGGACACATTCTCTGTGAGTTGATCGAATCAGAAATGTTTCCGAACGGTTAGCCGGCAGGATGCCGGCGAATCCCGACAAGTCGGGAATGCGTGCGCTCCAACAAAGCGGCTTCCGAGATGTCAATCTACGACGAAAAGCCAATCAGCTTCGACAAAGTTCGCACCTATCCGCTCGCTTCGCGACCAAGCAAAGTCACAGTCAATGATTTCGCTAAACCGATCGCGGGCACATCCTCGCTGACAGACTATCTCGCCTCACTTCCAAACATTCTCGCAGTGCAAAATCTGCGTGAGCTGGCCGCTTCCATTCGGCGCGCGCGTGAACTTAGCAAGCCCATCGTTTGGGGCATCGGTGGTCACGTAATCAAAACCGGCCTCGCGCCGATTCTCATTGATCTGATGAACCGCGGGTTCGTCAACGCGATCGCCACCAATGGATCAGTCCTGGTTCACGATGCAGAGATTGCTATGGTTGGTTCGACGTCGGAAGACGTGGACGCGACTTTAGGGGAGGGAGTTTTTGGCGGCGCTGACGAAACCGGAAGACTTTTGAACGATGCCGCGCGCGCAGGTGCCAGCGAGGGAATCGGCCTCGGCGAAGCCCTGGGGCGTTCACTGACGGCGATGAATCCGAAGCACCGCGAACATTCTTTGCTGTGCGTAGCCTACACGGCGAAGGTGCCTTTCACTGCATTCGTCACCATTGGCGGCGACATCGCTCATTTTCATCCGGGTGTGGACGGCGGTGCACTAGGCGCGACTTCGCATACTGACTTTCGCTTGTTGGCTGAGATTGTCCGGCAGATGAACGGCGGCGGTGTCTATCTCAACGTTGGATCAGCAGTGACGTTGCCGGAAGTCTTTCTGAAGTGCGTGACGCTGGTGCGGAACCTCAGTCATGAGTTGCGCGACATTACAACTGCGAATTTCGATTTCATCCAATCTTATCGCCCGCTGACGAACGTAGTGCGACGGCCGACTGCGGACGGCGCGGGCCGTGGCTACGCTATTACCGGACATCACGAGTTGACGATTCCTCTGCTCGCGGCCGAACTTATCTGTGGAGCAGCAAGCCAATAACTTCGTACAGAAGTTTCGCACCGGCAATTACCAGGACAATCGAAAGCCATCGACGAATGCCCGCAATAGGCAACCGCCGCGTTCCCAACTCAGTCCCGATAAATCCACCAACCAGCGCTGCTGGTCCCCAAACCAACGCAGCGTGCGGCAAAGTCGAAATGGCGGTTACGTGCGCGACCAGCCCATGACCCAGAAGGCCGGCCACAGAATTGACCAGAATGAAGGTCACTGAGACGGCGGACGTCTCTTTCGTCTTCGCCCAATGCATCAGCAGCAGAACCGGACTAAGAAAGATGCCGCCACCAACGCCGGTCAGACCTGACAACAAACCGATTGCCGCGCCCAACACCAGCGCCATCGGGATGGGTGCCTTTCGAGTTGGCTGGTCGTCAGCCTTTTTGGCGCTGAAGAAAATTCTGACGGCGCTGTACAACAAGACCGCTCCTACTATTCCTTTGTAGACAGCCGCAGGGAGGATCAGCCATCCGCCGATGAAGGCTGCGGGGATCGAGGCGACCGCAAAAGGCCAGAAGGTTCGCCAGGAGAAAAATCCGGCGCGCAGGAATCTGATTGTCCCGACGGTGGCGACGATTATGTTCAGCGTCAACGCCGTCGGTTTCATGACTGCCGGCGCCAAACCAAAAAGCGCCATCGCTGCGAGATAGCCTGACGCTCCGGCATGTCCGACGGTTGAGTAGAGCACCGCGACAATGAAAATTAATGCAGCGATCAGCAGCGTGACAGTAAGCGTCATTCGTGGTTCTCAAGAAAAAGCAGGCCGTGATTCAAACACATAGTCAGTTAAGCACGCAAAGAGTTTGTTCATTTTTGCGGCATCGAGGCTGCGGAGGCTATAATCGTCATCCCCCGAAAGTCTCAATTCGAACTCAACCGACTTCACTATGGACGCAGCTAAGCTGGAACACTTCAGAAAACTTTTGCTTGCCGAATTGCGCCGTCATGCGCGGCAGGTGAGTGATGAACAGGCAAACGCAATCGACATGGCCGGCGACGGGGCGAAAGAAAGCGCCGATCTCTCGTTGCGCGATGTCATCAGCGAACTGGGCCTGAAACTCGGAGAACGCGAGTCGCAGATGATTGCCGACATCGATCAAGCCCTGCTGCGAATCAAGGAAGGTTCCTATGGCTCGTGCGCGCGATGCAACAAACCAATCGACGAGCGTCGTCTGGAAGCCGTACCCACCGCGCGTTATGACGCCGCGTGTCAGGAAGTAATCGAAAACGACAAAGGCTTTGCGCAGCCTTCGCTCTAAGCTTTGAGTTCCAGCTTTAGCTTGCGACTAAAGCCAACCTAAAGGTTCAACCCTAAACCTGATGACCAACTATCTGTCACTGCCGATCGGCGATCGCGCACCTGACGAAGTCAACGCCGTCATCGAGATTCCCCGCGGCACCACGAACAAATACGAATATGACAAGCAATTGAACGTCTTTCGCCTCGACCGCAACCTCCATTCGCCAGTGCACTATCCCGGCGACTATGGATTCATTCCGAGTACGCTAAGCCTGGACGGCGATCCGCTCGATGTTCTGGTGCTGGTTGATGCGCCGAGCTTTTCGGGCTGTCTGATGTCCGTGCGACCGGTTGGCGTGCTGGGGATGATCGATCAAGGCAAAGAAGACGAGAAGGTGCTCGCGGTCGGGACCAACAATCCGCTGTTCAGCGAAATCCGCGATTACGGACAGCTTTATCCGCATCTGTTGCTCGAGATAGAGCACTTCTTCACGATGTACAAGGAGTTGGAAGCTAAGACAACTAAGATTATCGGTTGGGAAAACGCTGATCGGGCGCGAGCTATTGTCGTGGAATGCAAGGAACGCTTCGCGGAGCGTGCCGCCGGTAAGTCCGGTAGGTCTCAGACCAAACAGTCTTAATTGCGTTCAGAAAAAGTCCTGTTCCCCTCTCCCCTTGGGAGAGGGTTAGGGTGAGGGTCCAAAGGATAGCAAGAAACAATAGTCAATCATTCCATTCTCTTGCGTTAGCTGCGCCCCTCACCCCAGCCCTCTCCCAGAGGGAGAGGGCGCAAACAATCAAGTACGTTCCGCGGCAGGCCGTTTGCGGTAGTCTTCGCCTTCGATGACGACCGTCTTACACATTTCATAAAGGCGCGAACGCAGCGCTACTCCGATGCGATCCTCGAGCATCTCGCCGTCCTTATCAGCCTTTCGGGAATCAGAATAATTCGTGGTGAAGATGGTCAGGCGTTTCTCGTTGTAGCGATTGTTGATGATCTGCATCATCGTGTCGCGGACCCAGTCAGTGGGCTTCGACGCTCCCAGCTCGTCCAGCACCAAAACTTCCGCCTCAAACACGGGTTGCAACACAGCGAGTTCAGAACTTTGCGAAACGGGATTGTATGAATCCTGAATTTGCCGCAGCAGCGCGCCAAACTGGTAGAACAATCCGCCGACATG
>DATNEI010000125.1:0-21129 GCA_035606795.1 Pyrinomonadaceae bacterium | reverse complement strand
TGAAGGAATGACGGCCCTGTGTAAAGGAGGATTGCCTGAACCGTGTACGTGTACCGGCCGTCGAAAGCCGAAGCCGGAATGTTCCGGAGCATGCAGCGTTCTCACCAATTGGGGTGGCTGTAGCATAGGCTGTGCGCAGGGTAAGTTGGCACGCTGCTTAGCGGGGCGCAGCGAATGGGTTGGTAATCACCAGCAAATCACACCTCCGAGTTGTACATGTCGGTAATTTGTGCTCAATCGCGTCGCGCGGCCCAACAAATCGTTGGACGCGAGCGGCGGAAGCCTTAACGCAGTGATGCGTGATGAGTAATGAGTGATGAGTGAATTCGCGCCGCCGCGTCAACTCTACCGTTGTGCGGCTCTTTCTGTCGGCGACAAAACCGTATGAATAAGGACTTTCTTTTATTCAATCTTCGTGAAGCGCAGGAAGAAATCACGAAGACAATCAATAACCTGGAAACTGACGCCGACTACGACGAACCGGAGTTCTCGGTTGCGATGATGCACCTTTATCATCACGTGAACACGGCATGGAACGCGCGACATTCAACGCCAGCGCAATCCAAGGCGTGTTCGAACGCCGACTTCAATCGGTGGGGCAGCTATCCCACGGATCTTGAACTTATGCTCATCTAATCTCTGGCGTGCCGCATGACAAATCGTTGAACCGGAGCCACGGGAAGCGACTTTCGCATCAAGCGTGATCCGGCTAAGCTGCTCGGCAACGCCGTGGCCCGGTCAACTCAACCGTTAGTGGCGCACATTCTCCATTTCAGACTTCAGTGAGCTTGTTTCAACGTCGGAAACTTGGCGCCGAAACTCCCGCAGCTTCATAAATCCTCCGCCCTTTCCATCTCACACCTCTTCCCAGTGAGATTCTCATGCTCGAGTCGAACAACATCGCGTAAAGAACTCCTAACCCAAGTGGCGCCGTCAACGCGTAGGCAGGTGAAACGCCTGAGCGAATGCTCATGACGAAGACGAGAAATACTTGCATCAGCCACGAGAGTGCTGCGGGAATGAATAATCTTGAAAAGCCCACCGCTCCGGTCGCCATCCCAACTGCAGATGCGATTGCAATTACTGCCGGCGCAACCGCGATCAGATAGATCGAGAGAATGGCGGACATCGCCAGTGGCAAAGAAAAGTTCATGCCCGCGAACCAATTCCTGGTACAGCACTCCCACATCTCGCTAAAATTTCTATACATGCGCGTCCTGACCAGGCCGGGCGCGTGGTTGATAAGCAAAGTGCCGCCGGCGCGCTTGATCAGTTCCGCGAGGCGCATGTCTTCCATCACTTCGTCGCGCAGCGCCTCATAATCTCCGACGCGCTCCAAAGTTGCGCGTCGCAGCAAAAAGAAACCGCCGATTGCGGCCGCGCCGGGCGATTTCGGGTTGTTGATGCGATAGCAGATGGCATACATCAAGAACACCCAGGCCCACGCCGGAATCATCACGCGCTCCCAAAATGAGAGGGCTGCAAAATGTGGAATGAATGTGACCGCGTCTGCTTCGCGCTCAAGAGCGTGCGCGACTGCGGTACGCAAGGCGGCCGGCTCAAAGATCATGTCGGCATCTGTCGCGAGAATCCATTCACCCTGGGCTTTATTAAGCGCCTGCTGCAGCGCGAATGGTTTGCCGAGCCATCCCGGCGGCGGCTCCGCCCCTTCGATAACACGCAATCGATTATTAGTAGCGGCGAGGGATTTCAAAATCGCGTCCGTGGCGTCTGTCGAGCGATCGTTAACGGCAATCACTTCGAATCGGCCGTAGTCTTGCGCGAGCATGGAAGAAATGCTTTCCGCCAGAACACGATCTGCTTCATTGCGAGCGGGGACGAGGACCGAGACTAGCGGCGCCTCGTTAGCCTGCAAAGCCAAATCATTCGTCGGCGAGAGCCGACTTTCCCGGAACAAGCCGTAGAGCGTGAGAAGAATGTTCACGAGCCACGCCAGAACGACAAGCCATAAAACCCATGCAAGTACGTTTAGTGCGCTGAATTCAATAGCAACAATCATTCTTTTTAGAGCGAAACGAATTCTCGCACTGAACAGTCGTGGAAAGCCAAGGGCGCGATGAAACGACGAGGCCCGAAGCCGTGTTAGAATACGCGGCTCACTCGTCGCATGTTCACCAGCACGAACGCTAACAGAACGAAGCGTCTTGTCAGAGTTTCTCTCGCGATCGCGATGCTCGCCGCGTTGCTGGCGAGCATTGCGCCACTCGAGACGTTCGCCTCTGGCCCAATGTGCAATCTCGCGTGCTGCGCGGGCCGCGCGCCACATGCGGCCGGCTCGTGCATGGACGGTTCGTGCCTGGCCGCGATTGGCAAACGAGCAAACCACAATCATCACTTTCAAAGAGAAGTTAAGGAACACCTGTGTGGTTCGTCCCTGCAAATGCGACGACGTTTGTCTTCAGGTAGCAGGCACGAGTCGCTGATTCGTACGGCAAACCAATCGCGACCAGCACAAGTCTCTTCAGCAATCATCACAAAGCCTTGCCTGCTTGAGTGCGGCAGTTGTGCTTCAGGGTTCTCTGCTTCAGATTATCGCAATCACGCAGCCGTCTCTGGCCGGTATCGAGTGCAACCGACTTCCGTCAGCGAAGTTGCGAACACTCGCCTGGCATTGCTGTTAACGCCTGCTGCGGCCTTGCGCCAACACCCACCCCGCGGACCGCCCATTACTTTCTTCTGAACGCCAATACAGATAGCGCCATAACGATTTCAGGATTCGTGTGCTTTCGCGCGACCGCCTCTGAATTCGTTTGACGGTTAGTTCGCGCCGGCGTCGGCCGGCGGAATCCACTCGTGTTCACGGGTGTCGGAAGAAAGGGTTCCAGATGAAACCAAAGGTCTACCCGCTCATCAGCGGGCTGAGAATGCTTGTCATATTTTTCGCGCCTTTACTCTTAGGTCAGCCACCCGCGCAATGTCAGAGTCATCATCACGAAGAGGAAGAACTTCATTTTTCACATCCTCTGATCGTTGAATCGCCGTCGCCGGATACAAAGATTCGATTTGATTATTTCTACCGGCGATTGCGGGATGGAATTCGCGCGAGCGAGCACACGCCGCGCGTCGAATTCGAATATGCGTTTCGCCCAACGTTCAGTATCGAGACAAATGTCCCGTACACGTTCCGCAACGTGGAGGGCGAACCGCGTGTCAGTCACAGCGACAGCATGGAAGTCGCTTTGAAGTTCGCGAACTTTCATTTCAAAGAGCACCACGTGCTGCTGGTTTACGGTGTCAGCTTCGAATTGCCGACTGGGAGCGACACAAAAGAGATCGGAAGTAGTCATATTTTCGATATTGAACCTTACTTCGGATTCGGTGTGAAGCGAAAGAAAGTCGAAGTCGTCGCATTTTCATCAGTGGGTTTTGCAGTCAATAAGAGAGTGACCGACGACGAAGCGACGTCGTTAGGATACGAGTTGTCATTCCTTTTCAAACCGACACCGTCAATCCAACCGGTGATTGAATTCGATGGAATGACCGCGCTGAATGGGAACGACGGCGGCCGCACCGTGGTGAACCTTTCACCAGGAATTAAATTCCGGCCGTTTCATAGTGAGCACTGGCAGGTGGGAGCAGGCATTGGGTTTCCGATTACCGGAAGTCATGACTTTAAGACACGCGCCGTGTTCTCAGCCTTCTATCATTTCTGACGGATCCTTGACACTCAATGTATCCACTTCCTATATTTTCCGACAATGATGCGCCAATGCTTTACGGGTCTGATGCTTATTGGCTGCCTGCTCACCGGCGTCGTAAATGGCAGCGCGCATCAGATTCGTGGCGACTCCAGGATGGGTGATTGCTGCAAGAAGGCTCAGTCAGCGAGCAAAAAAGCCGAACTCTCGATGGCGCGGCTATGCTGCAATCTTAATTGTTCCGAGCCTGGCAGCAGCGGTGCAAGCATGTCGTCAAGTTTCTCGCCACAAGCGGCCGACGTGCAGGCTTGCGCCATCCAGCCTTCAAACATCGGCGGCCATCGCATCGCGAACGTCAGGCAATTTAGTCCGTCGCCTCACACCACCAATCCGAAATATCTTCAACACCTCGCGCTTCTGATCTAGTTGCACCGGGCCGAAGTGTGTCTACTCGACAAGGCTCGTGCGGGTTCTGCCCGTACGTTCGACGGCAATTTTTAGATCAGGAGAAGAAGGAATGAAGAAGACTACAGTCTTAAAGATATTCAGCTTAGTTCTGTTATTCGGGAGCGCGGCCAACTCGACGGCGCAGGTGAAGAGGGTGCAAATGCACATCGCCGGCTACCTATGCGGCAATTGAGTGTACAACATTCAGAAGGCCGTGAGCCGTCTAGACTACGCACCGAAGCTCAAAGAGATTCAAGTAACCGACATTCAAAAGGGACTGGGTGTTTTTACTCCTCAGCCTGACAAACCCGTCTCGTTCGCAGCGTTAAAAGAGACGCTAAAGAAGGCCGGGTACACACTGCAAGCAGCCGATATAACAGTATCGGGAAAGCTCGTGAGAGATCAAAATGGTTTGGCCGTGGTCGTGCAATCGTCGGGTCAACGTTTTGCATTAGAAGGGTCGAACGCTGATCAAGCTACCGCAGGAGTCGAAGCCGGCGCGAGTATCGAGGTCACCGGCGCATGGAAGACCGTAGGTAACGGTTCAACTGCCAGCGAAACAATTTCGCCCCCGCCGCGAAAAGAGGCCCGCGCAGATCGATTTCGCGGGCAAACGTTCGGATACTCGACAAAGATCAACTTCATTATCGAGGAGCCTAATGATTCGGATGCGACAGATCTTGTTGCCACGCCGAATGCGGCCGCGGGTGCCGCCCCCATACGTGTCACCTCGCCCGGCTTGACCGTTTATAAAGGAGGCGCGGTAACGCCGCGTCTCTATCTAATCCATCAACATCTCGGTTCGCTGGATGTCGATCGGCAAGCACTCGACGTCAGCGTTTCCTACACGCCATCACCACGTGTTCAGGTTGAGTTCGAGGTCCCATTTTCGCGTACGAGTTATGACAACAACATCAGCTCGGGGTCAGCTGCGGGTTTGGGAAACATTACCGCGTGGGTAAAGTATCGTTTCTTTCGGAAGGTGAAGACCTACGGCGATAGGCAAGCTGCTTTTCGCGTTGGTCTGGAACTGCCAAGCGGCAGATCAAGTGCGCCGACCGTAACACAAATCAATGTTCCGGCGTTTGTCAGGCAGCAGTTGACCCCGATCAATGGCGGCTTAGCGCCCCATTTTGATTTAGCGTTTTCTCAAGCCGGAGGTCGAGTGGTTTTCGGCGGCAACGCTGAAGTCATTTTTCGCACTGAGCGCGATGGGTTTCGTACGGGTCACGAACAGCGAGTGAGCACGGATTTGGAATACAGGATACCGCGCGATCCGCAGAAGCCTGGTGGAGAGCTGTTCTTGATCTTAGAAACGACATTCGCGCATCGCGGCACAGGTCGTCTCAACGGGTTGCCGGTCTCCGGCAGCACCGCCACTGAATACTATCTCGCCCCAGCGCTCCAGTGGGCCGCCCATCCCCGTTTTGTAGTTGAAGGCAGCTATCAATTTCCGGTGGTGCGGAATGATGGCCCGCTTGTGCTGCGAACCGATAGAAATCTCTTGCTCGGCGTGAAATACCTCTTTTGAGAGTCTTATGAAAGTGACCAGTGTAATTCTTATTCTCTTCTGTTTCGGAGTCATGGCGCAGGCGCAGTCGAACGGGCAATCTGCACCCGCTTTGGATCTGAAAGACATGCAGGGACGTCTAATTCGCCTCGCGGATTATAAGGGAGATGTAGTAATGCTGAACTTCTGGGCGACGTGGTGTCCGCCGTGCCGCGCGGAGATTCCTGACCTGATCAAACTGCAACGAACATATCGCCGTCAGGGCTTACGCATCATCGGCATCACCTACCCTCCGCAAACACCCGGCGAGGTGGCTGCGTATTTGCGCAAGATGAAAATGAATTATCCGGTGGCTTTGGGCTCGAAGGCGACGAAGGAGTCGTTTACGCCAAGCAACGCATTGCCGGTAACGGTCATTGTGGATCGCAAGGGAGACGTCCACGCCGTCATCGAAGGCACCGTGTACGCAGACGAATTTGATCGGGAAGTGAAGCCATTACTGGAAGCGGAGCGGGCCGCGGCAGCACGAGCCATCCCACGCAAACCACAACCGCGTCGCTCCCATGGAATGAAGATCATTGTGAATGAGAACGGATATCAACCGAGCGCGGTTCGATTGCGTAAGGGCGTCCCCGCCAGGCTGACGTTTATTCGCACGGCCGAACAGAGTTGCGGAACGGAGATCGCTATTCCAGCTTACGGAATCAATCGGCCATTGCCCCTAAACGTCCCGGTCGTAATCAGGTTTACTCCACGGAAAGCCGGCCGCTTCAAATTCACGTGCGGCATGGATATGTTTCGCGGAGTACTCGTGGTCAGATAGCTGAATGTCGCGCCGCCAGCCGCCTTACTTATTCTGAGAACGGCTTGGCTATAGTGTTCCACGTTCGTCGTTATAGCTTAAGAAGATCGTCGTCTCAGTTAAAGCTGGCGAGAACATAAGCCTCCGATGATTGGCGACTTCGCGCATGTAATCGATCCCGAAGAGGCCGTGCTTGGATTGTTCGTGACACTCGCCGAACCACTCTGCGATGCGAATTGTTGGAAGCGAGCGGAGCATGAGCAAGGATGGAAGACTTGATGCGCGCTCTTATTATTACAATTGCAGTCATCGTCATGCCGTGTGTGCTTTTAGCAGTTAACGTGTCGGCGCATCCGGCATGGGGCATCGCTCTTGACCGGAACAACCAAATTTACTTTAGCGATATTGAAACCATTTGGAAGATTGATGCCCAAGGCAAGCTCACAGTCTTCAGGGCCGGCGTCAGCGGCAGGCATGTGCACGAAATCAATTTGGGTGAAGACGGGAATCTTTACGGTGTGGACAATTCCTACGAGCCGGCCACTCAACGCTTCATCGCCGCGCTTTGGACAATGACACCCGACGGAAAATTCTCATACCTTGTTGCCCCAACTTCTGATCCGCCGAAAGGAATGACCAATTGGAAAGACGCGGCAGGTAATCGTTACTACGTGGGGTCGAGCGACAATACGGGCCGCGAAGTCTTTGTGCTGAAGCGAACTCCTGATGGCAAAGTTACCACGCTCGCCGGTAACCGGCAGGCAGGCGACGCGTATCGTCAAGTCGCGCTATACAGCGTCGGCGGAATGGCATTCGATAGCGCAGGCACGCTCTATTTCACCGACAATCCCAACGTTCGCAAGGTAACGATGGACGGCACGATGACGATGTTGGCCAGCAATGTCGCGCTGGAGAATCGGGCGCAGAGTGCGACGCCGGACAGTTCCGTCACGCGCTTGTTCGGCATCGCGGTTGACGCGGAGCGCAATGCTTTTGTCGCTGACTATGGCAATCGCCGCGTTCTCAAGATTACTTCCGGTGGCGCAATCAGCACGGTAGCGCGTGCGGAGCAACCCTGGGCGCCGACAGGTGTCGCCGTCAAAGACGGCAACCTCTACATCCTGGAGTTTGGATTTACGCCGCCGAGCACGTATACACCGCGCGTTCGTAAGCTGTCACCGGACGGAAGAATTACATTGCTCGCAACCTTGGGAGAGAATAGCAACCCATCTGCCGGTGCAGGTTCATCTGGTGGAGTTCCTGAAAGAAGTGCTGAATCCAAGCCCAGGCTGTCTTATATCTTATTTGCTTTGGGAGCGAGCATTCTTGCTCTGACTGTTGTTATTTGGCGTTTCCGGAGAAGAGCATCCAGCCATCAGCATTAAATCCGGAGCGAATACTCACAGCCCCATATGGAAGTTGAGTATGCTTTTTGACGTGGCCGCAGCATAGTGAGCCTGTCGCCGGGAAAAACATTCCGGCTATTTCACAGTGAGCGCTGGAAGACACGCGCCGTGTTCTCAGCCTTCTATCATTTCTGAGTGCCGTAGAGAAGGCGTGCGATCTGTTGACCGCACGCCTTTCTCTGATGACAGCGCCATGCGTCATTTGAAACGCAAACCGACTCTCGCGCTGAACAAGCGCGGGAATCCAACGTGCGTGCCACTGAACACCGACTCAAAATTGTAAAGGAACAATTCGTTCGTCAGGTTTTGCACGTCGAACTGCACGTTGAGATTGGTTCGTTCCTTCCGAAACAGGTCAACGCCTACCGTGAAATTCAGGATCGTGCGCGGACGTACGCGACCACGCTGAAAGTCGATCTCGTCATACAAGCGTGGATCGAAACCGTCGGCAACGAACTGCGCCACAGTAGTTCCCGGATCGACGTCCGTGGGCACGCCTGAGTCATAACGCGCGTTGAAGATCGCGTACACACCTGACTTGTGGTTGTAGCTTAATTGGAACTGCCCCTCGTTCCGCTGATCGTGGTCGTTCGCGAATATCAAACCTGGAATCTGCAAGTCGCTCGGATCTTCTCCCAAAAACAATCCGCCATTAATAGGCGTCACGCCATATGCGCGCGCGTTCGCGTACGAAAGAAAAGCGCGAAATCCGTGAATGTCTGCCGTGTCAAGACGCAATTCTTCGCCGGTCACCCGGCCGGAAGAAATTGTAATCGGAAAAATCACACCGGTTTCGAAGAACTGATCCTTGTCGGAAAAATTCCTGATTCGTTTCTGGTAGACCGTGAGGTTCAGCCGGAAAAACTTTGAGAGCAGTTGCTGCGCGCCTACTTCAAACGCGTTCTCCTTGTCAGGCAGTATCGGAAGCACCGTGGTAAAGCCATTGAGGACCGCGATCGGAGAAATTGCCGCCGCTTCGGCTGAACTTGCGAGCAGAAGATTCTCAGCGGGCGGTGGTTGAAATAGACGATTGTAGGACGCATGTAGCGTCGTGTTCGTCCTGGGAATGTAGTAAGCGATTCCGATGCGTGGACTCAACGCTTGCTGTTGAATCAGCAGTCGATAGCTGTCATATCGCACGCCCAGATCGAGCGTGAGATTAGTGAAGGGCGTAAACCGATCCTGCACATAAGCGCTCAGCGTGCGGCCGGTCTTGTTCCCATCAAAAACAAATGGATGCGACGAGTTGAAGTTGTTCACCGGATTGGGAAACACGTTACCGTTGTCATCCTCCAGATCGTCGAAAAGCACCGTCGGATAGAAACCGAAGTTTTCGTGAAGCGGCGTAAAGGTCGCCTGCCCGCCAAACTTAATGTTGTGTCCGTGCTGTAACGTAGCGAGCGAAGCGATGAATCCCGTGTTTTGCAACGAGCGATCCTGAAAAGCAACGACCGGAGTTGATTGGGGATTGCTGTTCAGTAGGGCAGTTGCCCGCCGATTGAAAAATGAAACGGTCGCAATCGTGTTCGGCGAGACGATGCGCTGATAAGTAATGTTCTGCGAGTTGTCGCGCAGCCGCTGCTTCTGGTCCTGCCCTGCCAGTTCCTGTTCAAATCGATTCGGCACCTGAAAATTCGAGCCGCCAAAGGTAAATGTTCCGCGTAAGGTGTCCTTTGCGTTGAATTGGTAGTCGAGCCGGAAAAACGCCTTCCCTGTGCGGCCAAAGTTGTGAAAGTTATCGAGCGTTGGCGGATCGAGATAGCGTTGCGACGTAGATGCCGACAAGTTAGTCAGGAATCCAAACTTCCTTGTATGCGTCGAGAAATCAGCCCCGACTTCGCCGGTGGAAAAGCTGCCGCCTGAAAATGAAAGACCGCCTTGGGTCGGTCCTTCCAGCCCAGAACGCGTGTTCACATTGATTACGCCTGCCAGCTTGTCGCCAAACTCCGCTGGAATTCCACCCGTCAGCACCTCGACTGTTCGCAGCGTGCGGGCGTCGATGCTCGTCGAGAAAATCGCGGACGTGTTGTCAGTGATTGGCACGCCATCGACAACGTATTGCACTTGCGATTCCGAGCCGCGCGGATGCATGCGCCCGTTGTCGTCAGTCACAAATCCCGGGGTCGATGCGACGATGTTCTCGATGGCGCGCGAGGGCGCTGCTCCCACAAGGCGTTCGAGCGCTGATTGGGCAATGTCTGTGTCTGAAGATGTGCGATCAGTTTCAACCATAGCCGCTGAGTCGGCCGTCACAGTCACATTGGCCGTCGCGGTCTCCAACCCAAGATTAAGATCCACATTTAGAGGGACCGCTGACTCAAGATCGATGCTTTGTTCGGCAGGCTGAAAACCAGACGCCTCTGCCCGAACTTTGTAGGTATTGAAAGGAACATTGACCACTCGAAACGAGCCTTGCACATCGGTCGTGGCGGTTTGTTTGTAACCCGTGACGGGTTGCGACACGGTAACGCTGGCGTTCGGAACGAGTGCGCCGTTTGGATCTTTGACGGTGCCCTGAATAGTGCCGATGCGCGTCTGCGCGTGAACCGCGGCACTGATGAAGATGAACAATGCAAGTCCGATAAACCTAATTTTGCTATTCATGAATTCTCTCCTTCAATTCAAACAGGATGAGACCCGACTCGCTAGAGTCCGGCCGATGTGACGCACCGCTGCGTCGCTGCTTATGAAAAAGAGAAAATTGGAGGAGCGCGGCCGTGTCGAAATTCGCTGAATTCAGCCAGCTCGATCTGAACAATCGCGAAGGGTGTCGTTGACGAAGCGGCATCGGAAGTTACGGCCGCGGGCTGACTGATGAGTGTGGTTGCGAGGTTATACTGAAGCTGACAGATTGAACATTCCGAGGTACGTGTTCGCGACGAGAGCGGCGGCAACTGCCGCGATGCCGCTTCTTGGTTCGCCTGGGATTGCTTCTCTGTCGCAACTCGCTGAGAGAGCGCTGATGACCCCACGCTGTGATGGTGAGTGATCTCAAAGGTACTGCCCCACGCGATTGCGAGAAGCAGCAAAGCCCCAATCACACGGGTCGGCAATGCGAGCCGGCTACTTATGTTTTGTGATCTCGTTAGCACCTGAAAACTGTTTCACTCTAACAACTATCACGCTTTTATAGTCGCGAAGACATGCTCCACTCACGCATCGATTTCTTTCGCGGCTCTGCGCGAAGCGCTGCGCTCGACCCATTCGTAGACCATAGGCAAAATGACTATCTTGATCGGGCGGGTCACGAGTCCGCCCACCACCACAATCGCCAGAGGCTTTTCGATCTCGGCTCCCGTGCCCGAAGAAATGATGAACGGAATCAAACTGATGCTGCCGATCAGCGCGCTCAACAGCTCGGCGCGCAAGCGAACGCTGGCGCCCTTAATCACGGCGTCGTACAAGTCATATCCCTGGTCGCGCAGTTTGTTGATGTAAGACACCATCACCATGCCGTTCTGCACCGCCACGCCAAAGACGGCAATGAAGCCGACGATGGCCGGAACGCTCAAAGGAAAGCCGGAGATCAAGAGGAACGTCGTGCTGCCAACCAGCGCGATCGGAATATTGAAGATGATGGTGAGCGTGTTGCGCAGCGAGTTGAAGCACGCGTAAATCAATACAAACACAAGCAGCAGCGCAATTGGTATTGCGATCAGCAATCGACGCGTCGCCTGTTGCGCGTTTTCGAACTGTCCGCCCCAGGTTACAAAATATCCGGGCGGAGTTTTGACCTGCAATGCCACAGCCTGCTGCGCGTCGCGCACGAAGCTGCCGATGTCACGGCCCTTGACGTTGCACATCACGACGATGCGCCGCAAAGAATTCTCGCGCGTGACCAGCGAATCGCCCGTCGATAGTTTGAAAGTTGCCAGTTGCGCCAGCGGAATCTTGCCGCCGACCGGCGCCGCCACCAGAATATTACCGAGCTTATCTACCTGATTACGATAATCCTCTTTGAGCCGCACAAAGATCGCAAAGCGGCGTTGCCCCTCGAGCACATCCGTAGCCGAATCGCCGCCAATGGCAATCTTGGCGACTTCCAGCACGTCGGCGATATTCAGGCCGTAGCGGGCAATCTGGTCGCGATCGACATCGATCTCGAGATGCTCTTCGCCGGCGGATTGTTCGACGGCCAGGTCTTCAACGCCGCGCACATGCGACATCGCATCGTGAATTTGATCCGCTAATTTGCGCAGAGTGTCCTCGTCCTCGCCAAAGATCTTGACGGCGATCTGCGCGTTGATGCCGGAAATCAACTCGTCGTTTCGGGTTTCAATGACCTGCGAGAAGTTGAATTTCACCCCGGGGAATCCTTCGACGCGTCTGCGCATCGCGTCAACCAGCTCGTCTTTCGTCTTTGCTGTCGTCCATTGGCTCTTGGGTTTCAGTCGCACGTACAGCTCGTCATTGCTAACGCTTTCCGGATCGCCGCCTAACTCGGCGCGGCCAATCTTGGCCACCACAGTTTCGACCTCGGGAAATTGGCGCAGAGTCTTCTCGATTTCCGTCGAGACTTCGACGGCGCGTGAGAGAGAGATGCTCGCCGGCATCGTCGCCCGCACTAACATGTTTCCTTCGTCAATCGTCGGCAGAAACTCGCTCCCGAGAATGAAAACATCCGCCAGAGTCCAAACCAGCAGGAGCCCGGCAATGGTCAAGGTCAGGACTTTATGACGAATGGCCCACTTGAGAATCGGAACGTAGATTCCTTTCACGAAGCGAATGATTGGATTTTCGCGGACAGCGCCCTTCTTCAAACGCAGCCACAGCGCGCACAGCATGGGCGCGATGCACAGCGCCATCAGCATCGAACCGACCATTGAGAACGTGACGGCATAGGCGAGCGGCTTGAAGAGCTTGCCCTCGATGCCCTGGAGCGTGAAGACCGGGAGAAAAACCGCAGTGATGATGATGATGGCAAAAAAGATCGGCCGGCCGATTTCCTGCGCGGCAGCAAGAATCGCCTGGCGCGTCGAATGTTCGCGGTGCTCTTCGAGGTGGCGATAGATATTCTCAACCATCACGACGGTCGCATCGACCATCATGCCAATGCTGATCGCGAGCCCGCCCAACGACATTAGATTCGCCGACTGTCCCCAGTACCACATCAAGATGAATGCGACGAGCATGCAGAAGGGAATTGCAGCGGCGGTAATAAACGAGCTGCGGAAGTTCCCGAGCAGCAGAACCAGAATGACCAGCACGAGCACTTCGCCTTCTATTAAAGATTCGACGACGGTGTGCACACTGTTATCGACGAGTTCGGCTTGATCGTAGAAGTCCACGATCTGCACTCCCGCAGGCAACGCTTTATTGATCTCGACAACTTTCTCTTTGATCCGATCGATAACTTCTTTGGTGTTTTCGTTGATGCGTTTCAGGACAATGCCGGTGACGACTTCGCCCTGGCCGTCTTTGGTGACTGCGCCCTGGCGAATTTCGTTGCCAATCTCAACGCGCGCCACATCTCCGACGCGAATCGGCGTCCCGCCACGCGAATCAAGCACAACGTTCTTGATGTCTTCGATGTCTTTGACCAGGCCCAGGCCGCGCACCACGTATTGTTCGTCACCATGCTCGATGAAGTTCGCGCCGGTGTTTTGATTGTTGGCTTGGATCGCGTCGAACAGCGCCTTGAGCGTGATGTTGTAATTGACCAGCGCCTCCTGATCGACAATGACCTGATACTGCTTGACGTCGCCGCCAAAGCTCAGCACATCGGCGACGCCCGGCACCGTGCGCAGTTGCAGCTTCACGATCCAATCCTGAATCGTGCGCAACTCCTGATTGCTTTGCCCATGTCCGACGATTTGATAGAGATAAATCTGGCCCGTGCCCGTGGTGATTGGGCCCATCGTGGGCTCGAAGCCCGAAGGAATATTCTCTTTGGCATCAGCCAGACGCTGAAAGACCTGCTCGCGCGCGAAATAGATGTCCGTATCGTCGGTGAAATAGACCGTGACGACTGAGAGACCAAATTTGGATGCTGATTCGACACGCGTGACCCCCGAGATGCCGTTCATCTCGTTTTCAATGGGGAAGCTAATTTGGCGTTCGACTTCTTCCGGCGCCAGGCCTTCGGCTTCAGTATCGATCTCAACCTGCACCGGCGTGACGTCGGGGAATGCGTCAACATTCAACCGGCGCAGCGCGAGAATTCCGCCCGCGACAATCAGCATTGAGACGACCGCAACCAGTAGCCGTTCGCGATAGAAAAAGGCGATGAAGTTATCGGTCATAGGTTTGTTAGCGCGCGGAGCGTGCGACAGCATAAAGCCTGGGGTGGAGCGAAGCGGAAACCCCAGGAAGAGAAGCACAACCACGGACCAAGCCCGTGGAGCGGGCGACAGCTGAAACATCCAACAGACCGCGTGTCGAATTCGATTCGGTTCTCATAAAGAAACTCGAGAGATTCATCGCGAAGACCAACCTTTCAGCTGAAAAAATCTATCCCTCGCTTCGCGAGCTCGTCCCTTTTGATATCCGAAAACCTGGGGCTCACGCCCCAGGCTTTATGCTGTCGCCTGCTTCGCAGGCTAGAAATCACTCCGGTTTACTCTGCTGAAGCAGCAAATAGTTACCTTTAATAACGACGCGGTCGCCCGCCTTGAGACCGTCGACGATTTCCACTCGATCGCCGGTCTTAATTCCCGTCTGGACTTGTAGCTTTTTGTAGGTCTTGTCTTCGGGAACGAAAACAAAGACGAAACTCTTGCCGCCGTCCTCGAGCACGGCCGACTGCGGAACCGAGATCGCGTTGCTCGCCACATCGGTGATGATCTCGACATTCGCAAACATGTCCGGCTTCAATCGGCTGTCAGGGTTGGGAACTTCGGTACGCACCTTGACGGTGCGCGAATCAGGATCGACGACGCTATTGACGAAAATCACCCGGCCGGCGAACGTCGTGCCGGGAAACGCCGTGGTCGTAACTTTGACGGACTGACCCACGCGCACGCGCTGAAGATCTTTTTCAAAAACGTTCGCGTCAATCCATACTCGCGAGATATCGATGATCTTGAAGACGCTGGCATCGGTGCCTACGGTCGCTCCAATCGTGGCGTTGCGTTCGACGACAACTCCGTCGATTGGCGAGTTGAGTGCGAAGGTCGCCGCGAGTCCCGGCTTCTTGCCCAGCGCATCGATCGCCGAATCGGTCATACCCAGAATGAGCAGGTGACGCCGCGCGGCCGTCAGCGCCACTCTGGTTGAAGCGAGACTGTTCTCGGCGTTCGCCTTGGCGACTTCCAGATCGTGCTCGGCCGATTGCATATTCTTCCCCGGCACTACGGTCTTTTCGTACAGCGCCTTTGTTCGATCGTAAGTCTGTTGTGCCAGCTTGATTTCAGCTGCGGCCGAGCGCTTGGCATTTTCTGCATCCGCTGATGCTTTTAGGTAATCGGCTTCGGCTTGGTCGATGTCGGCCGATTCCAGCTCGGCAAGTCTCTGACCTCTTCTGACGCGCGTGCCCTGGCCGGCGTACAGCTTAACGATGCGGCCTTGATTGACCGGACCAATCACCGCAGTGCGATCCTCGGGGACGAGAACCTTGCCGGTAGCGGCTACCATGCCGGCGAACGGAGCAGTTGCGACGATTTCCGTTTCGATTGTCTTATCTGCCGCCGACGTTTGCGCGGTCTGAACATTCGCAGTCACTGAAGTTGGGTTCGACCGTTTGCAACCCGAGCAAATCGCCGTCACAGCCAACAAACCAATCGCGAAATTTCGATAATGAGACATAGCCATAACCTTTCGGACTCCTGACTACTTTTGCAGCCGCGTTGCGGTCGCGAGTTCGAGATCCAGCAGCGCGCTCTCGTAATCAAAAAGCGTCTGATAGAAGCCGGCGAGCGTTTCCCGGCGCGTGCGAATCGCATCGAGCAAGTCGAGAATCGAGCTTTCGCCGGCCTTCAATGAATACTCTGTCAGGTCCTGAATCTTATTCACTTTGGTGATAACACCCGTGTTGTAGAGATCGACGCGGCGTTTCTGAATCTCGAAGGCCACCAGCGCCTTATCGACGTCGCCGAATATTTGGTTAGTAATCAGGTGCTGCTGGTTTTGCGCTTTCTCTCTTTCAATCCGCGCTTTGGCGCGTTCGCCCTGATTGCGATCGTGCACCGGCAGCGTCATGCCGACGCCATAGGTGAAGTTGCTTCCTCCACCCGGCACCTGAGTAATGCCTCCCTCGAGATTCAGGTCGGGGATTCGTTGCGCGTCTTGCAAACGAATCGATTGATCGGCGGCCTGTTCACTGAGCTTCGCAGCCTTCAAGTCAGGCCGGGCGGCGAGCGCTTTGTCGCGCAAGTCCGCAAACGTGAAGTTGTAAGTCTCCGGATCCAGGGAACCAACCGGCTCTATTTCCATCGTCCGGTAATCACCACCCAGCGTGACGCGCAGATCGCGCAGCGCGACTTCATAGTCTCTTTGCGCGCTGGCGAGGTCGGTATCGAATTTGAGTTTCTCGACTTCAAGCCTGGTCAGATCAAGCCCGGAAACCTCTCCCGCTTGCACCAGTTCGGAAGTGTGCTTAACCACGTCTTCGAATGTCGCTTCATTCTGGGTGGCAAGATCGAGTAGAGACTTTGCCAGAATTACGGTAAAGAATTTTCTCTTCACATCGTTCGTCAGTTGCCATAGGACAGTTTCGAATTGGGCGCGCGCCACCTCTGCATTGGCATCGGCCACGCTGATCCGCTTACCTCGCTTGCCGCCCAACTCGAATGTCTGCGAAATGCTGTAGGTGTATTGCTGCTCGGTGAGCGGGTTCCCGTGGAGATTCAGCGGCAGACCTTCAAAACCGACGCTGACTTCAGGGTTCGGCCGCAAACGCGCCGTAAGCTTTTCGGCTTCCGCGGTGTCGATGTCGTAACGCGCCGCAATGAGCTGAAAGTTCTGCCGCAAAAAAATCGATACCGCGTCGGAGACCGTGATCGGTTGCTTGGCAGTCGAAGACGTTTGGGGGAAGCCTGGCCCTGTCGGTGCGAGACCGACGCTCGAGCTGCGCGCAGTGGTGTTAGGTGTGTTCTCGCTCTTGATCAGTTGGGCATAGCTCGTCGCAGGTGCTGCTGCTAATGCGCAAATCAGAATTTGAAATGTAATTGGAAGAGCGCTTCTCTGAGCCCTCATCGTATTGCCTCCTCTGTGGGTTAGGCCGGCAACGCGCACGCGCAAAAATACGCTGACGTACAAACGTCGCCCGGCCTCTGAGAGTGCGCGCTGATACGACACGCACAGAAACGGCGATTTTGGTTTAGAGAAGAGAAGGAGGCGCGCGGCCGTGTCTGGTTGAGGTGAACTCGCTGGCGAGGACCGCGACAGTTTCGATAGCAATCGCGGTCTGGGCAACATCGCACTTCGCGTAAGCCGGTGTGCTGATCAGAGTTGTCGCAAGGTTATGATGAAGCTGGCAAATCGCGCACTCAGACGTGCTCGTGCGCGGGGAAAGCGGCGGTAGTTGCCTGTTTGCTGATTCTGCGTTGCCGTTTGTTTGCGTCTCTGTCGCAACTCTCTGAGCGAGAGTTGGCGAGCCAACGCCGTGATGGTGTGTGAACTCAAATGTACTGCCCCACGTGATCGCGGCGAGCAGTACAGCTCCAATGACACGCGTGGTCATCGCGAGCCGGCTATTTTTGGGATGCGATCCTGATAGCCACATCGGGGTTGTTGCGTTAGTTTATGAATGGCGCATCAGATAAGTCAATATCAGACAGTAGATAACGTCATTCGCCGAGTGATGATCTTTCGCTTATCAAATCGTTTTAGAAACTCTCTGCTGCTGGTCCTGCACTTCGCTATCGCCGGCGCGGTGACGGCATTAGCTGCGCAATCCTTGACGGTATCCGTACAGGTTTTGCCGGGCGCTCCCGGTCGCCTGTTGTTCGAGGGTTCTGCTTCCCCCCGCGAGGCTTGGTCTTTTCGGGACACGTACGCCGGAATCGTCGGTCTGGGCGAGCGAGTGCGCGGGTTTCAATTGTTCGATACTGCCGGGAAACAAGTAGCAGTTCGCAGAATCGCTCCTGGACAGTTTGCGTCTACTGAAGCGGCGACAAGATTCAAATACGAGATTGAATTAGCGCCGACTTCGCGACCTGCCGATGCGGCGTTTACGTCATGGCTTGGTCCCGAACGTGGGCTGTTGATGTTCGGCGATTTGTTGCCGGAACCAAGGCCGGGGCAGCCAGAGCCAGTTACTGTTCGCTTGGTCTTGCCGGCGGGCTGGAACGCTTATGCGAGCGACACGGGCAGGCAGGAGACGCAATTCGAAATCACTGAACCTGATCGCGCGCCGGTGGTAGTGGGAAAAAAGATTCGGGTTTCGTCGCGCGCCATTCTCGGGAAACCATTCACGATGTTAACGGACGGTGATTGGGCTTTTATTGATAGCGATGCAGTTGAAATGGCCGCGAACGTCTTACAGCTTCACCGTGATAACACGGGTCAGTTCCCATGCGAGAGCACTTCATTAGTGCTGCTACCGTTCCCGCAGCCGACAAGCGCAAACAAATGGAGCGCGCAGACGCGCGGGTGCACCGTGACTTTGCTGATGGGGCGTTCGCCTTCGAAAGTTGCGGCAGTGTCGCAGTTGGGATTGGCGCTGACACACGAGCTCTTTCATATTTGGGTGCCGAATGGATTGGCGTTAACGGGCGAGTACGACTGGTTCTACGAAGGCTTCACGATGTATCAGGCCGCGCGTGCGGCAGTTCGAATGGACTTGTTGTCGTTCGAACAGTTCCTGAACGCGATCTCTGACGCCTATGATGGATCGTCAATGCCGGACGCGCAGAATCTATCATTGATAGAAGCATCAAAGCAGCGCTGGACGAATGGAGCTTCGACCGTATATTCAAAGGCGATGGTCGTGGCATTTCTGTATGACTTGAACTTGCGTTGGCAGACGAAAGGGAAGCGATCGCTGGACGACGTCTATCGGACAATCGCGCGAAGCTACGCCGCCAAATCGCCGCCGGTTGCTGCCAACGCCGATGGAAATGGCGCCGTGGTGGCAGCTTTGCGGGCGGAACTCTCAGATCAGGATTTTGTTAATCGGCTGGTAGTGGAGCGAGCGAACCTAGACTTGCAGAAGGAGCTGACGCCGTACGGCTTGCATGTTGAGAAACCGGGTGTGCGGAGTCATATTTTTGTGAACGCGCAGCTCACCGGTCGGCAGCGCGATTTGTTGAAGCAGTTAGGTTACAATGAGCCGCGCAGTCGCGGCCAGAAGTAGATGAAGCGCGTATCGAAACCGATGTCGATTAGTACGATAAAACGAAACCGCAACCGTTTGGGGCCGAGGCATTACCCGCCAATCCTTGTTATTGCATTGTCGGCAGTGACGCTGATTCTTGTGGGTTGCAGTGCAATCGCGAGCCGCGGTAGCTCGGGAGTGGTTGTTTCCCATCGCGCACAAATTCGCAGTTCGACCGCAGTCGTCGCTGCCGACCTGCTGGAAGTCGCGCGCGGTGATGGCATCGATATCCTCGACTCAATGGAAGTGCCCGACCCAAGTGACAACACCAAGAAAGAGCTTTGGTATCGCGTGCGCGCGCACGACGCTGATAAGACCGAGGGCTGGATCGAAGCGCGCAACATTATGCTCGATGATGTAATCGGGAAATCTCGGAAACTTGCTGACGAAGACAAAGACGTTCAGGCGCAGGCCACCGGTCAATTGCACGCGAGTTCGAATCTCCGTCTGTCGCCGGATCGCACCAAAGACGACAACATCATGATGAGACTCGACAGTGGAGCGAGTTTTGAGATCGTCAGTTGGAAACGGGTCCCCAAAGTAAAAGAGGGCGCCCCCGACGAAAGTGACATTGCGCCGAAACCGGGGAGCGCGACAACCGCGCGCAGCAAATCAGATCGCAGCGAGGAAGAAGATCAGGAAGCGCAGGAGACCACTGAGCTTTGGTACAAAGTTCGTCTCGCGCCGGCGATTTCGCCCGCGCCGGCTGGATGGATTTTCGGAAAGCAAGTTGAACTGACCGTGCCGAGTGACATTATCTATTACCGCACCGGAAGAGAATTTGTCGCCTGGCGGCGGCTGGACGAAGAGAGCACTGACGAGAGTTCGGCGACGCAAACGAAAGATGTTGCCAGAACTTCACGTCCGGGTAGTTGGGTGATTCTGGAAAAGAGCAATCCCAAAGACGAGCCGCACAAAATAGGCGAACCCGATTTCGATCGCATCTATGTATTGGGATACGAGAAGCACGATCAGGATCATTACACCGCATACCGCAGCCCCGACATCGAAGGGTACCTGCCGCTGAAGGTCGAAGGAAAAGGTGCGAACAAAACTTTCACGGCCCGAATCAAGGACGACTCTAACCAGGTCAAGGACATGACGTTCAGTTTGTATCGGGACGAGCACGGGGTGATGCGGGTCACGCCACCGGAGCAGATGAAGTCTGTGAAGAGGAAATAGCCAACGAACTTGGGCAACCCCACGGCGAATTGCTCATCTAATTCCGGTCGTTCGGGAAAGCCCAGGTCAGCCTCACGCTGAACCACAACGAAGTTATCAGTGAAAAACCTCGTTCCTGCGCTTGACACGCCCATGCGCGTTCGTTAGAATGCGCGTTTGCTTGGGAGGATAATTTCCTCATAAAGGCACTCGAAGCAGTTCCTAACCCATCCAAGCTTGGATCACAAAAGAGCGCAAGCTCGAATCCAAAACAATTCGATCTTTGAAAACTAGATAGAGCGTGTCCGTCTCAATTAGACCTTTGAGAGTCAAAACGCGAACGATAAAGTTCGCGCAAAACTCTGAAGAAGAGTCATTATCGAGACTGATAAAGGCGGGACTTGTCCCGCCTCTTACGAACAACAACCAGTAAGATAATGTTGCTAGGAAACAATTCTTAACGAGAGTTTGATCCTGGCTCAGAATCAACGCTGGCGGCGTGCCTCAGACATGCAAGTCGAACGCGAAAGTCCCCTTCGGGGGACAAGTAGAGTGGCGTCCGGGTGAGTAACACGTAGGTAATCTACCTTCGGGTGGGGAATAACGCAGGGAAACTTGCGCTAATACCGCATAATGCAGCGGCACCACATGGTGACAGTTGTTAAAGCGGGGGATTTTCGAACCTCGCGCCTGAAGAGGAGCCTGCGGCAGATTAGCTAGTTGGTAAGGTAACGGCTTACCAAGGCGACGATCTGTAGCCGGCCTGAGAGGGCGGTCGGCCACACTGACACTGACATACGGGTCAGACTCCTACGGGAGGCAGCAGTCGGGAATTTTGGGCAATGGGCGAAAGCCTGACCCAGCAACGCCGCGTGAAGGATGAAATCCCT
>DATNEI010000122.1:0-5092 GCA_035606795.1 Pyrinomonadaceae bacterium | reverse complement strand
ATCGCCCGCTGGTGAGCGAGCGGCTTGATCGCGCGATTGAGCGGCACGCGACCGAGTTCTATATCGGCTGCCTGGCGATCCTGACGCTGTCCGTCGTTGCGGGAATGTCCGTCAGCGCGTACAGCGTTGCAGCGAGTTGGGTTCAGGCTTCCGTCGCGGCTCTGCTCTCACTGATTCCGGCCAGCGATTTTGCGATCAGCGTCGTCAACTGGAGTATCACGCATTCGTTCCACCCGCGGCTCTTGCCCAAGCTGAATCTGACCAAAGGCATTCCCCTTGAGGCGAGCACCATCGTCGTAGTGCCGGTAATCGTGTCGGACGAGACCTCGGTGCGCGAGATGCTCGAGAAGCTCGAAGTTACCTATCTGGCCAATCAGGATGAACACATTTATTGGGCGCTGCTTGGTGATTTTGCTGACGCGGCGCAGGAGCACACGCCCGACGATGAGCAAATCGTTGCAGCCGCGTTACAGGGGACAGAGGAACTCAACAAACGCTATCCATCGCAAGAATCGCCGCGGTTCTATTACTTCCATCGCCGTCGCCAGTGGTGTGAGACGGAAGGCAAATGGATTTGTTGGGAAAGGAAACGCGGCAAGTTGCGCGAGTTCAATCGCTGGTTGCGTGGCGCGCGCGACACAAGCTTCACGGTGGCCACTGCAGATCTCAAAGTGCTGCCGCAGATTCGCTACGTCATTACGCTCGACGCGGACACACAGATGCCGCGCGAGACTGCGTGCCGCTTAATCGGCACAGCGCTGCATCCGCTCAACCAGCCAGAGTTCAATGATCGGGAAGGACGCGTCGTTGAAGGCTACGCGATCTTCCAACCACGGGTCAGCATTTCTTTGGAGAGTGCGTCGCGCTCAACTTTCGCGCGAATCTTTTCCGGCAACACGGGCGTCGATCCATATACGACTGCAGCTTCGGACGTATATCAGGATTTGTTCGGTTCAGGAATTTACACCGGCAAAGGCTTGTACGACGTCGATGCGTTTGAGCAAGCGCTGGCGGATCGCGTTCCCGATGAAACGCTCTTAAGTCACGATCTGTTCGAATCGATCTTCGCCCGGACGGGGTTGGTAACCGACATCGAATTTCTCGATGACTATCCGACTTACTACGACTCGTTCGCGCGCCGGCAACATCGATGGACGCGCGGCGATTGGCAAATCGCCGGCTGGCTTGGTCGGACCGTTCGCGACGCGCATGGCCAGAAGCGTCGCAATCGCATTCCGGTTATTTCCCGTTGGCAGATTCTGGACAATTTGCGGCGCAGTCTGCTGGCGCCTTCGATCGTGCTATTGCTGTTGGCCGGTTGGACGATTCTGCCTGGGTCGGCCTGGTGGTGGGGATTGTTTGTGCTCGTGACGCTCGCGTTTCCCGTCTATGCGCACGTGACCACCGGCCTGCTGATTCACCCGCGCGGCGTGCCCTGGACCAGTCACTTCTGGAGCATCTGGGGCGACCTGCGCACCAACACGGCGCAGATTGCGATCGAGATCGTCTTTCTCGCACATCAAGCCGTGCTCATGACCGACGCGATCGCGCGCACGATTTATCGCAAGACGATCTCGCACAAACATCTCCTCGAATGGGTCACCGCGGCTAGCTCCGAACGCACCAGTAAGCATGATTTGGCCGAGTTCATACGTTTCATGCTGCCGGCAGAAATCGTAGTTGTGATCGGCGCCGGCTTGATTAGCCTGACTGACGTCGTCGCTCTGCCCGTGGCCGCGATCTTCTTGTTTGCATGGCTCGCTTCGCCATTCATCGCGTTTCTCGTGAGCAAACGCCGCCGGGAAGCCGAAGTCGATCTGGCGGCGCGAGACATCCGGGCATCTCGAATCGTGGCGCGACGCACGTGGCGATTTTTCGAAACGTTCGTCGGCGACGAAGACCACTGGCTGCCGCCCGACAATTTTCAGGAAGATCCAAAGCCGGTCGTCGCACATCGCACTTCGCCCACGAACATTGGGTTGCTGTTGCTCTCGACGGTGGCGGCTTATGACTTTGGCTACATCGGCCTAATCGAAATGGTTGAGCGCCTGGAAATGACGCTCGCCAGTACGCAGAAACTGCAGAAGTTTCGTGGCCACATATTCAATTGGCACGACACGACTACGCTCGAGCCGCTGTGGCCGCATTACGTTTCGGTGGTTGACAGCGGGAATCTCGCCGGCTGTTTGATCGCGTTGAAGCAGGCCTGTCTGGAAATTCCCGACAACCGGCTTCTCGATCAGCGAATTCTCAGCGGCCTGAACGACACGCTCGGCGCTTTGCGACAGGAATTATCGCAGTTGTCGGTTGCGCGTCAGCGAACTGACGCCATCGGCGTGAAGAACCTGACGAGTGAGATAGAAGCGTGCGGCGAACTGCTCAAGTCAGAGACTCCCGCAGCTCTCCCCGATTGGCTGACGCTGGTGGAATCGCTCAACACGCGCGCGGCCACGATTGACGACATCGCCGCCGCTCTTTCGCACGCCCACGCCACGGCCGACCTGGCTGAGTTGCGCTGGTGGAGCAGCGCTTTTCTGCGACAAACGCACAACTGCGTTCGGGACGCGAAGATTCTGGCGCTGGTGGCGACCGATGCGGACAGTCCTGCGCGGGGCCACGTAGTTGCAAATGTGCCATCGCTCTCGGAACTTACGGACTTGGATAATCAGGGAGCGAGAACTGCAAACGACGTCTCGGCGCGTCTCGGACAGATCGCCGGAACTTGCCAGCACTTGTTCGATGAAATGGATTTCAAGTTCCTGCTGGACGAAGAGCGTAAGGTCTTCTCGATTGGCTACAACGTCTCGGAAGGTCGTAGCGACAACGCGTTCTATGACCTGCTGGCGACCGAAGCGCGCGTAGCCAGCTTCGTCGCCATCGCCAAAGGCGATGTGCCGCAGGAGCATTGGTTTCGCATGGGCCGTCAGCTCACTTCAGTTGATGGCGGCCGCGCCCTGATTTCGTGGACCGGCACGATGTTCGAATATCTGATGCCGCTGCTGGTGATGCGTGACTATCGCGACACTCTGCTGGGCAAAACATATGAAGCGGTGGTGTCGCGGCAGATTGAGTACGGCGGCGAACGCGGCGTACCGTGGGGAATTTCTGAATCGGCCTATGCTGCGCGCGATCTGCAAATGAATTATCAATACGGCCCGTTTGGCGTGCCGGGTCTCGGACTGAAGCGCGGATTGATTGAAGACCTGGTCGTCTCTCCCTACTCGACGATCCTTGCTTCGAATGTCCGGCCCAGCGAGGCCGTCGAAAACTTGCGCGCACTGGAACGCGAAGGAGCTCTGTCACGCTACGGTTTGTATGAAGCGCTGGATTACACGCCTGAGCGCGTCAAGAAGGGCGAGCGTTGCACGATCGTCCATGCTTACATGGCGCATCATCAGGGGATGAGCCTGGTTTCGCTGGATAATTTGCTCAATCAGAAAGTGATGCAGGATCGTTTTCACAGCGATCCAATGGTGCAAGCCACTGAGTTGCTATTACAGGAGCGCGTGCCGCGCGGTGTGCCGGCGGCGCATCCACGCGCCGAAGAAGTGCTCACGGGTCGCGTGGTGCGAATTCTCACGGGCCTGGTAACGCGCGCGTACGACACGGCTGATCTTCCCACGCCGCGCACGCAGCTGCTGTCCAACGGAAACTACACGGTGATGATTACGACTGCCGGCGGCGGTTACTCGCGCTGCGGCAACATCGCCGTTACGCGTTGGCGCGAAGATCCGACGCGCGACAATTGGGGAAGCTTCATTTATGTCCGCGACGTGCGTAGCGGCAACATCTGGTCCACCGGACACCAGCCCATCCCGGCGAAAGCAACGAATTACGAAGTCGCCTTCTCGGAAGACAAGGCCGACTTTTGGCGACGCGATTCCGGCATCGTTACTCACATGGAAGCGATCGTTTCCGCCGAGGACAACGCGGAGCTGCGGCGCATAACCGTCGCGAACTTTTCCAGCCGGCCGCGCGAAATCGAGCTGACCAGCTATGCCGAAGTTGTCCTGGCGCCGCAAGCCAGCGATGTTGCGCATCCAGCTTTCAGCAACCTTTTTGTCGAGACTGAATTCCAGGGCCGCTACAACGCGCTGTTTGCCCGGCGACGACCACGTTCCTCAGAAGACAAACACACGTGGGGGATTCACGTGCTGGCGAGCTCCAGCGAAACCGTCGGCGGGATCCAGTTTGAGACCGATCGGTCGCGTTTTCTGGGCCGGGGCCACGCTCCTGCCAACGCCATTTCGATCGTGGCCGATCAGCCGCTTTCAAACACAGTCGGCGCTGTGCTCGATCCCATCTTCAGCTTGCGTTGCCGGGTTCGTTTACAGCCCAACGAGACAGCGCAGATTGTTTTCACCACCGGTGTGGCGGATTCGCATGAACACGCGCTCGCCTTGAGCGAGAAATATCATGACGCAGCCATCTTCGAGCGCGAGTCACGCCTGGCCTGGACGCGAGCCCAGGTTGAGATGACTCACCTGCATATCGATCCGGAAGAAGCGCACCTGTTTCAAAGACTCGCAGGCCGGATTCTGTATTCCGATCCTTCGCTGCGTCCCACGCCGCACGTGCTGGCTTTGAACAAGCTGTCGCAGTCACGTCTCTGGGCGCACGGGATCAGCGGCGATTTGCCGCTCGTGATTTTGCGGCTTGAGCGCGAAGAAGATGTGCCGATGGCGAAGCAACTTTTGCGCGCGCATCAATACCTGCGATCGAAGGGACTGCAATTCGATCTCCTGATTCTGAACGATCATCCGAGCGGCTATGCCCAGTCGCTGCAGGATTCGTTGCAGACGGCCGCGCGAACTTCCGGCGCGCAGGCCCTGATCGACAAAACCGGCGGCGTCTTTATTCGCCGATCAGATCAAGTCCCCGAAGACGAGCGCATCCTGCTGCATGCCGTAGCGCGTCTGGTGATCGTCAGCGAGCGTGGCTCGCTGGAAGATCAACTGGTGCGAAGACCCGCTGAAGAACCTCTGCCCCCGGATTTTCAACCGCGGGCTGCTTCGCAGATTTACACAGAAACGCCGCTGGAAATTCCCAAGCTCACCTTCTTCAACGGTGTCGGTGGATTTGCGCACGGCGG
>DATNEI010000119.1:0-36919 GCA_035606795.1 Pyrinomonadaceae bacterium | reverse complement strand
CAGCAGTGAGCAGTTAGAGTTAGCAGTGAGCAGTGAGCAGTGAGCAGTGAGCAGTGAGCGGTGAGCGGTGAGCGGTGAGCGGTGAGCAGTGAGCAGTGAGCAGTGAGCAGTTGATACGGTTCTCAACCAGCGACCTGTTTTCACTAAAGATCGTTTCGATGAAAAAAGCCGGGACTCGCATGAACGAGTTCCGGCTTTTCTACTGACATGCGGCTTTCTCTCGGAAGGAGCGGCAACTGAAGGCTTACTGCCTTCTGCCTTCTGCTACTGCCTTTTTGCCTTCTGCCTTCCGCCTTTTGTTTTCCGCCTTCTGCCTTCTGCTTTCCGCCTACTGCTTACTCGTGTCCGCTCTCGGCGCGATGTAAACCTCGCGTGACTGAACTCGGTAGGCTTTTTCGTCCGTTGTGCCATCGCCGTCAACGTCCACCTTGACCAAAATCTTGTGCGGCTTTCCGTCGCGAACGTCACCAGGATTGAAACCGAGACTGTATTGATTACGTAGCAGCGCATTGATCGAGCTCAGCACCGTCGGTAATTCGCCCTCAAACGTCACCGGGAAATAAGCGCCACCAGTGTCTTTCGCGAAGGTCTTCATCTGATTGTCCGCCTGGAGGAAGGTCATACGATCAATCGGAATACCTCTGATGCTTATGCCTCTGCCGGGATCCATGCTATCGCCAAACCTCTTCATGAAAAGGTTTGCCGTCCCGATGATGTAAAGCGGAATTCCGGAATTCTGCACGATCTTGCGCGCTTGTTCGTAGTTGATCTTGCTGAAGGTGTCGATTCCTGAGGCTACGAGGAGCACCGCCTTGCGCCGATCGTTCGGTACCGCCACCATGCCGGCATAGTCGGCCTTGCTCTCTTTCGAATCTTCCAGGACCACCGAGTCCCCGCGTCCACCAATCAGCGTAAGTTTCAGCGCGTCGAACATATTCGAATCACTGAAGGCCGGCTGATTGTTCAAAAGCAACCGGATGACTTGTTGAATCCGCGCCGGATTGTTTGTGAAATCCGTAATCGGCGTCGGTCGCATGTCATAGGCGATAACCGAAACATAATCCTGCGGCGTCATGAACTGTGAAAGAAAGTACGCGGTTGGCCGGATTACTTCATAGGTGCCGGGCTCCTGTCCGCTGCTGCCGTAGTAACCGAAATCCTCAGCGAGTTTGCTGAATTCAACTACCAGGGTAATCGTGATGGGTGCGTCCGGTGTGGAGAAGTTCGTGATGTCGCGTTTCACGCCATCAACGTAAACTTCGAAATTCTTCTTCGTCAGCCCGGTGGTGATCTGCCCGGTCTTTTTGTTGTAGACCACTGCGTCGACGTTTACGACGTTCGTGCTGACTTTAACTGTGTCAGTGTCTTTGCCGGCGATGTCAGTTGGTAGCGGCTCTTGCTGTTCTTTTTCGTCGCCTTGCTCTTGTCCCGGCGCCGGACGCTTATTCTTCTTTTCGTCTGAAGCCGGCGGCAACCGGCGCGCTTGTCCAAAAAGAGAAAACGTCTGCGCGCTGCCGAGGAGCGCGATGCACAACAAAAAAACGTATACTCGCTGCCACAAAGAACGCGTCATCTGGAGTCCTTTCAAGGTCAGGCCGCTGGGGTCAGCTTGGTTGATTCGGAATATAGGTTGCGCGGGCAAACCGGGTCAAGCTGGGTGGATTGTCGGCCGTGTCCTAACGGTTGTGATGCGGAGGAAAGCGGGGGCGTTTACCGCTCGGCGCCATGAGATAAGAGATAAGGGGCAAAGGGTAAAAGGGGAAGAGGTAAAAGCAGAAGCCGCACAGCGTGTACCGCTTTCCCGTTTCCCCTTTTCCCCTTTTACCCGTCTTAATTCCCGCCCCCGGCTTCAGCTTCGATGACGACTTCGAAAGTGCCTGAATTGTCGGCAAGGTTCCCTTCGTTCACACCCAGGAAGAGCACGCCATCCCGCTGCGCCACGAAATCGCGGCTGCTGCCGATGAAGATGAAGTCGTCGTTGTCGTCGCCGATCACGGCAATCAATCCACCAGTCGGCTGATTGCGCATCAGCTTCTCACGATCCACCACACTGGCCAGGCCATCTGCAGTGGACGCGCCTTTCGCGCCCAGGTTGACGCGCCCGGTCGCGCTAATACGCAGACGTTGTCCGCGCCGCACCACCAAACCGCTGTTGGTCCAGCCGTTCGTCGAATTGTCGGCGCGCACCCGCACGTTGACGTTGAAGAAGGTCGGGTTCGGGTTGGGATTGGCCGTCGTATTTGGATTGGACGTTTGAGTTGGCGGCGGATTCGATGGCCGTTGGTTAGATGTCCGCGTGTTTGCCGGCGGCTGAGAAGGAGGTTCCATGGGACCTGATGAGCTGTTGCTCGCTTCGTCCGCAGGCGCGCCGTCGAATTCGATCGAATCGACGTCTTCCATGAAAACTGTAATGCGGCTCTTGCGCCCGCGCGTGCCACTGCCGACCAGGATCGTGAACTGCTCGTTTTTGAAACTGACAATCTGTCCGCGGATGACGCTGCCATCCTTCAAGCGAATCGTGTCCGCGAACGCCGGCAGAGCTGCACCCAGCGCGAGCACGATCACGATCGGCAATCGAAATAAGAACTTTTTCATAGCGACCTCCAACGACATCCAAAGTGCAAGCTGCCGGCCTGTTCGCTGACGCCGGTGATTTCAATCTGTTTGCTAACCGAGGAGAGAATCTGTTGTGGCGATTGATGCCGGGAGAGAGCGAAACGTTGCGCCGCGAAGCATCGCCCGCGGAAGTGAATCGGCAAAAACCCAAAGCAAGCGAGCCGCATTTGATGCACGCGAAAGTTTACCACAACCTGCGGCCATGCGAATGCGCATGCCGCGAATGCGGACAGCTAGTTTGGAGACGCGGGATTGGACGTCGCGGCGAGCAGAGCGCGCAGCGCAACTTGATTTGTGGTAGCCGCTCCGGATTGGAATGGCACAACGACGTAACGAACGTCAGAGCCGGACGAGCGGAAGACACTGTAGTACGCAAAGTAGTGCTTGCCGGCCACCAAAGATCCCAGGGTCGATTGCAGGGTCGAGTCCAGAAAGACTACGTAGATAGTCTTGCCGCCAAATCGCGGCAAGCTGCCTTCGTCCAACATCGTTGCCAGCAGCCGTTGTATGTCGGTGTCAGAGAGCGTGCGTGATGAAATGTCGGGTCGGACGACACTGGCCGTCGGACCGAAACGATCTTTAACTCCGCTCTCTTCCAGCGCAGCCAGAGCCTTTTCATCGTCTACATGTGCCAGCAGGTTTTGCAGTTGCGTTTCGCGTGTTTGCTGCGATGAGGCTGCCCATTCGCTGCCCAGAAAAACGCTGCACTGTTCGGGCTGTCCGTTGACGAGCTTACGTCCGTGCCCAGATGGTACCAGTGGCGCACCCGATTCAATGATGAACGCCTCTCCTCCGTCCTCATTCAAAACCGCCCGGCCTTCCGCCGCCGGTTGTTGCGCGCGGACACTCACCGCTGCAGCGGCGGCGGCGATTAACAGGACGCAGATAAACTTGAGCTTCATTTCTAACTCTTTTCACTAATCGGCTACGGCGTCGTTACATTCATCGTGAAGTCATCAACCAGGAAAGAAGTCTTCAAGCCATCGTCTTCAACTCCGAGTAGATACACCTGAATAGTCTGCCCCTTGTACGAAGTCAGGTCGAAGCTGACTTGCGAGTACCCAGGCGCGGCGTTCAAATTCGAATAACTTGCGAGGGTTGCGAGCACGGCGCCTGAAGAGCTGCGAATTTGTACCGCCAGCGAATCGTATATTTTTGTCTTGGTGCTTTCGGCCGTCGCGATGTGCAGCCAAAACGTCAGCCTTACCAGAGTCGCATTTGCCGGAATGGTCACCGATTGCGCGGCTGAATCCGTGTGCGCGACGCCCCAACCGTTCAGCCAGCCTTTCCACGACCCACTATGCGAGGGCTCAGACGGGTCGTTGTCTATGACACCGCCAGTAGCAATCCATGGCGACGGATTACTCAAGCCGTTTTCAAATCCCGGATTGCCGAACATCTGGGTTGTGCCGCCGGTTCCACCGCCCGAACCTGGCAATGCGTAGACTGCAAAGTCGTCGACCAGAAATCCAGTCTTCGCGCCGGCATCCTCTACGCCCACCAGATAAATCTGCACAGTTTGGCCTTTGTAACTCGTGAGATCGAACGAGAACTGCTGATATCCCGCGATCGCGTCCACGTTCGAGTAAGTCGCTAATGTTTTCAAAACGGCGCCGGACGAGTTGCGCAATTGAACCTTCAAAGTGTCGTACGTAGTCGTCGTCGTCACCTCCGTCGTCTCGATGTGCAACCAGAAGGCGAGTGATGCTTGGGTCGTAGTAGAAGGAATCGTCACTGTCTGGGCCAGCGTGTCCGTGTGCGGAGTTCCATAACCGTTCAGCCATGCCTTCCACGAACCGCTGTGCGCCGGCAATAAACTCGAGTTGTCCATCACTCCAGCCGAAGCCGTCCACGGCGTGGGGTTCGCGCCGTTCTCGAATCCCGGATTGCCGAGCAACTGTTGCGCGCTGCCGCTGATGGTGACCGTGAAGTTGATTGTGGTTGTGCGCGTCTGTCCCGCGCCGGTTCCGTTGACGACGACGTTATAAGTTCCCAAAGGTGTGGTGGACGGTACCGAAATTGTTAGCGTCGTCGAGCCCTGGCCCGGCGGTCCCAGCGATGGCGGCACGATGGTCGCGGTTGCGCCTGCCGGCAAACCCGAAACTGAAAACGCTATTGAACTGTTGAAGTTGCCGGAAAGCGTCGAACTGATCGTCGTACTGCCGCTGCTGCCCTGCGGAATTGCCATTGACGAGGGCGCGGCTGTCAGCATAAAGAAGGGCCCGAACTGTATATCAATGATCGGATGCAGTTCGATGGCGTTCGGCGCGACGCCTTGCTGTCCCTCCAAATAATCGAAAAAGCCCACGCCGGTAATCTGCACTGGAATATTTGCACTCTGCAGATAAGTCTGCGGGGTGAAGACGGCTTCAAACTGGGCGCGCGCGCTCGCAATCCCGGCAGCAAAAGGACTGCTGGCGCCCACACAGTTCGGCGCAGGAATTTCAGCGATCATCGTGCGACCGGCGTTATCAGTCAGCACCATGTGATAATCGGAATCATAAGCGCGCACGTATTCACGCAACGTCGCGTTGATGACCCAAACGGTTCTCTCGGTAGGCGCGATGCGCCCGTTGTCGGGAAGCGAACTTGGCCTCGCCAGTGATGTCAGATTCGCGATCGTTGTCGCAGAGGTTGAATTGAGATTAACCAACCCGGCATCTGCATCCGTCCCGGTCTTAACCGCCCAACGTTCGACGCCACACTGCGCAAAGACAGAGTTCGATGTGAGCAACGCGCACACTACGCCGACTATGATCGAGATGCACAGCTTCATCATCAAACTTCAGGAATCCTAATTAACGCTGACGGCGACCGTGGCCAGTTCTGCAATGGTCTGGTATTCAAACAATTGCGATGGCGACAGCTTAAGCCCGGCGCGCGCGGCCCGTGCCAGAATCAATGTGCCGAGAATTGAATCGCCGCCGAGATCAAAGAAATTATCGTTCACACCAACCGGATCCACTTTCAGAACTTCCGACCAAATGCCGGCCAATGTTTCTTCGGCTGGCGTCCGCGCTTTGACGTATGCCGCATCTGCAGCCGCCGCCGGCGCTTGCGCCGACAATGCGATGCGATCGACTTTGCCGTTAATCGTCAATGGCAAAGAATCAACATGCACGAAGCCCGTGGGTACCATGTATTCCGGCAACCTGGTTTCCAGCCACGCGCGGATATCGTCATCGGCCGGTCGGTTTTCCACAATGAATGCGACCATACGCTTTTCATCACCCGCGGCGTCACAAACAACGACTGCGCAATCTGAAACCGCATCGTGCTGTCGCAGTACCGTTTCAATCTCGCCCAACTCGATTCGATAACCGCGAATCTTTACCTGATCGTCCACGCGGCCGGCGTAAGCGAGATTTCCATCCGGCATCGTGCGCACTAAATCGCCGCTGCGATACATTCTTTGCGACTGAATGGTGACGAAACGCTCGCGCGTAAGCTCGGTGCGATTGAGATAGCCGCATGCAACTCCGTCGCCGCCGATGAAAAGCTCTCCCATTTCGCCCTCGGTAACAGGCGTCAGGTCGGCCGCGAGCACGCGCAGTTGCGTGTTTGCAATAGCGCGGCCGATCGGAACCGGACCGGAATCGGGGTCCTCGGGCGCGACTTCATAGACGCAACAGCCGACGACTGTCTCAGTCGGTCCATACTCGTTGATTAACCGCGTCGCCGGAGCATGCTTGCGCCAAAACGCCAGACTCTCGAAGTGCAATGCTTCACCGCCAATGATCAGAGCACGCGCGCGTCCGGCAATTTCATTGGCAGGCAATAGTTCCGCGAGCGCGCGCAAATGTGCCGGCGTGATCTTCACTAGACTGTAATTCGTCCGTGCCAATAACGCCTCGGCGAGCGCTTCCACACCGTCGCCCGTCAGAAACACGCCGCGCCCCACAATCAGTGGCGTGAACAAGCTGGTAACCGTCAGGTCGAACGAAATCGAAGAGTGGAGCAGAGCGCCGCAGCCATTCGCCACGTCGTACTCGTCCGCCGCCCAGCGCAGGTAATTCGCCAGGCCGCGGTGCGTGATCATCGCGCCCTTGGGCTGTCCCGTTGAACCCGACGTGTAGATGACATAGGCGAGATTTTCGGGAGCAACTTCAAGCGCGAGATTCTCAATGGAATGCGCCGCAAACGCCGCGCAATCCGCGTCGAGACAAAGTCGCGGACCGTTATAATCGTTCAGCTTCTCAAGAAAATTGGTTTCCGTTAGCAGCACGGAAACGTCCGCGTCGCACAACATGAACCGAAGACGTTCTTGCGGATAAGACGGATCGAGTGGAACGTAAGCGCCTCCAGCTTTCAAGACGGCAAGCAACGCGACAACCATTCGCGGCGAACGATCGAGACAAATGCCCACCAGCGAATCCGGCCCAATTCCCAGCCGCACCAACTCGCGCGCCAGCTGATTCGCCTGAGCATTCAGGTCGCGATAACTGATCTCGACGTCGCCGCAAGTGATGGCGATGGTCTCAGGTTTCGCTTCCGCTTGCGTTTCAAACCAACGATGCACGCAGGTCGTTGAGGGCAGCGGGTCTGACGATTGTTTCTCCCCCCGATTGAGTCCAGCACTCATCGGCGGCTCGAGTAGGATCCTCGGATTCAGGTTCTGCATAAGTCTGTTTTAGTTGGGCCAGGGGTAATGCTTCCGTCGCGTCGATGCAGCTGCGCATTTTCTCAGCGAGCAGTTTTACGTTGGGTTCTTTGATGATGTCACAGTGATTGCCGGGAATCTCATGTACCTCGAGTTCCGAAACGAGCTGACGCCAACCATCTTCCACGTCATACGAAGCAGTCATGTCGGTCGCGGAAAACAACGTCGCGTGTCCGGAATATTTCTGCGGCACGAATTCGCGGCAGGCCATGAACGTCAGTTCCTCGATGTTCCGCAGCACCGGCGGCAGGGGACGCCCTACCCGTTGATAAAACTTGTAGGCGCTGCGATACAGTTTGTGTTTGGCTTTCTCGGGCGCGTACTTCAGTTTCGTGGCCACATAGCCGAACTTCTCGGCCACGCTCAATCGCCCCAGATTTGTCATGTGCGCGCGCACGCGTTGAACCTGGCGATCGATTCTTCCAGCAACAGTGTTTCCCCGCGGCAGTAGTTTGAAATATCCGGCTGGGTAGGCATCGAGCAATGCAAGCAAAGCAACTTCCTCACCCGCGCTCTGCAGCTGGCAGGCCATCTCAAAAGCGATGCAGCCGCCGGATGACCGGCCACCAATCAGGTACGGCCCTTCGGGCTGCACTTCTCGCATCTCTCTGATGTAGTTCGCCGCCATCGCCGCGATATCGGTGTGGGGATCTTCTCTTCCGTCGAGCCCCTTCGCCTGAAATCCATAGAACGGTTGATCCGGTCCGAGATTACGGGCCAGGTCGTAGTACTCCAGAACATTTCCGCCCACCGCGTGCACACAGAAGAAAGGCCGTCGCGTACCGCTGCCTTGAATTACCACCAGCGAAGACCAGGGCACGGGCCAACCTTCGTCGCGCAAGACGCGCGCAAGTTGGCGCACGGTAGGCGCTTGAAAGAGTGTCGCCAGCGGCAGATTGCGGCCGAAGGCTTTTTCAATCAGCGCGAACAAATGCACTGCCAGCAACGAATGACCGCCGAGATCGAAAAAGTTGTCGTCAACGCCGATCGATTTGATCTCCAGCGCCTTCTCCCAAATTTTCAGCAGCTTGAGTTCGAGCGCGTCCGCCGGCGCGGCAACCTCGTGCGAGGTCTTCGGTTTGAATCCGTTCGTGGCGGGCAGCGCGCCACGATCAATCTTGCCGGTGGGCGACAGCGGCATCTGCTCCAGCACGACTACGTGCGATGGAATCATGTGTTGCGGTAACCGCTTGCAGAGGAAGTGTCGCAGCTCTTCGTCGTTGGGGGGAGAGCCGTTGCGCGAGGTGACGTAAGCCGCGAGATGTTTGTCGCCATTGTCTTTGCGTGCAACCACGACAGCGTCACGCACTAATGGGTGTTGGGCCAGGGTTGTTTCAATCTCGCCTAACTCAATGCGGAAGCCACGCACCTTTACTTGATTGTCGACGCGGCCGATGAATTCGATCTCGCCGTTGGGACGATAGCGAACCAGGTCGCCTGATTTGTACAACCGCGCGGCGGCTTTCGACGAGAAGGGATCAGGAATGAATCTCTCCCTGGTCAACTCGGGCGCGTTTAAATATTCGCGGGCCAGACCGTCGCCGCCGATATACAGCTCGCCGGGCACGCCGATCGGCACTGGCTTCATGTTTCGGTCCAACACGTGGACATAAGTGTTAGAAACTGGTTTTCCGATCGGAACCGATCCATTGATCGATTCTTCAGTAATACGATGGCAGCAAGTGAAGGTTGTGTTCTCAGTCGGGCCGTACCCGTTTATCAAGCGCACGTCTTTAAGTTTATTCAGAACCTTGCGCACGTGCGGGACAGACAAGACGTCGCCGCCTGCCAGCAACTGTCGCAACCCGCGCAAATCTTCGAGGTGGTTATCCACCATCAGATGAAACAGTCCGGCCGTCAGCCACAGAGTCGTGACTTTGAATCGCCGCAGCGCGTCACCGAGTTCTTTCAACGAGGCTTTGCCGGCCGGCATCATCGCCAGTCGCGCGCCGTTCAATAACGCGCCCCAGATTTCGAAGGTCGATGCGTCAAAAGATATGGGCGCGTATTGAAGAAAGACTTCATCGGCTGAGAAGCTTGCGTAATTTGTGTGCTTCACCAGCCGCACCACATTGCGATGGCTGACTGCGACACCTTTCGGACGCCCCGTGGAGCCGGAAGTGAAAATCACGTAGGCGAGACTGTCTGCAGTAGAGTTCGTCTCGACTTCATCCGCATTGCATTCATTGATCGCATCCGTTAATTCGTCGAGACAGATGATTTGCGCGGCGCTCGACGGGAGATGCGGCGCGAGGCTGCGCTGCGTTAACAGGACAGGCACGTCGGCGTCTTCGATCATCATTTGCAGACGCGGCGCTGGATATTCCGCGTCGAGAGGCACGTATGCGCCGCCGGCTTTCAAGATTCCGAGCAAGGCGACGATTAACTGTGGCGAGCGCTCCAGGCAAACACCCACTCGGGCGCCGCTGGTGACGTCGCGCGAGCGCAAAAATTGCGCGAGTTGATTCGCGCGCACTTCCACTTCGCGATACGTCAGCGTCACTTCATCGGCCACGATGGCGATGGCGTCGGGCGAAGCCGCGACTTGCTCGGCAAACAGCTGCGCAATCGTCTTCGTGGCGGGATAATCGCTTTGCGTGCTCGCCCACTCCACGAGCAGTTGTTGTCTTTCAGCTTCGCTCAGCAGCGGAATTTCTGAGACTCGCTGCGACGGATTCTCAATCGTCGCCGACAGCAGGGTCTCGAAGTGGCCCATCATGCGGGCGACCGTTTCGTCTTCAAACAAATCGGCGTTGCACTCGAACTTGATGAAGAACTGCCCGGCGCGTTCGCTGATGTCGAGCGTGAGATCGAAATTCGTGGTGACGTTGTCAACCTGAACGTGGCTGGTGGTCAGGCCGCCGAATTCAAGTGGCGGAATCGGCTCGTTCTGCAACACGAACATGATTTGAAAGATAGGATTGTGCGTCAGCGCGCGATCAGGCTGAACTTCCTTGACCAACGTCTCAAACGGAAAATCCTGATGCGCATAAGCGCTGAGAGCCGTGTCTTTGACGCGCGTGAGCAGCTCCCGAAAAGTTGGATCGCCCGAAACATTTACGCGCAGCGCCAGCGGATTGATGAACAGTCCGATCAGCGATTCGGTTTCAGCGAGGCAACGGCCGGCGATCGGGGAACCGATCACGATGTCTTCTTCGCCGGTGTAGCGATGCAGCAGCACCTCAAACGCGGCCAGTAGAGCCATGAACGGCGTAACTTCCTGCTGCCGGCAAAACTGATTTATCTCTTTCGATAATTCGCGCGACAGTGTGAGTGTCTTCGTTGCCCCGCGATAGGCGCGAAACGCGTGCAAGTTCGAGCGCGGATGATCTGTGGGCAGTTCCAGCGCCGGCGGCAGGGTCGCGAATTGCTTAAGCCAGTACTCGCGTTGGGATTCGTAAACCGATCCGGCAAACCATTCGCGATGCCACACCGCGTAATCCGCGTATTGGATTGGCATTTCAGCCAACGCGGGTTCGCGCCCGGCGGCAAACGCTTCGTACATCTCCATCAGCTCACGATGGAAGATGCCCATCGACCATCCGTCAGTGACGATGTGATGAGTGGTGACGAGCAGGATGTGTTCGTCGTCGGCGAGTCGCAGCAACAGACTGCGAATCAGCGGACCTTCCGCCAGATTGAACGGACGACGTCCTTCCGAAGAAAGAATTCGCCTCGCTTCCGCTTCGCGTTCACTGTCGGGCAGATTGCGCAGATCGATAAGAGGAGTCTCGAGCAACAGAGACTCGGCAACCACCTGCATCGGCTTGCCGTCAACTTTGTGAAAAGTCGTGCGCAACGGTTCGTGCCGCGCGACGATCGCGTTCAGCGTCTGGCGCATCGCGGCGACGTTGAGCTTGCCCGTCAGGCGTACCGCTTTCGGAATCTGGTACAACCACGAATCCGGCATCAGCTGGCTCAGCACCCAGAGCCCCTGCTGGTTGTAAGACAGCGGGGCGGTGGCCCGTTCGGCGCGACGCGGAATCTTTACTTCGGCAGCTTTCTTACCGCTGCCGTTTCGTTTCATTAGTTTCAGCTCGAGCAGCGCGCGCTTGGCCGGCGACAACGCGGCGAGCTGTTCCTTGAGCCGATTTTCAGGGGTTGGCACTCCCATGGGACGTTGGTTCACAAGGGTAAGAAAGGCCAAATTGACCGATTTTTCCGTGAATAAGTGTTAGTTGCTCTACCAGCCGTGTCGCGAGGCAAGCCTTTGGCCGGCCGAGGTTGCGAGCAGGTCTCAGGCGAACCGGATTATCTCAGGATGGACGAGTTTGTAGTGGAGCAATGGATGGGGCGGACCAACTGGTTTAATTCTTCTGAGACGTCCAGCCAGTATTCGCCACCGTCGATGGTATGGAGCAGCGAGTGACGGCTCCGGGCTGGCGACGGCCCTAAGGATACTTATCTCCGGTAATCCAGCCTTCTCGCGCGTCCGCGAAGGACGGGTTGGGCTCCGGCCTGCATAATGGCACAGGCAGTACTAAAGGCGCAGACTAGGATTGAAGTTGAAGTATGAAGTTTCATTTCACCGTGCTAACTTCCGTTTACGCAATTTGATTGCTCCCGGCAAAACAGTAGAGTGCAGAGAATACTTCGTCGTTACTCGCGGACCATATCAAGTATTAAACCGCGTTCTCCAACAGCAATTACGTGGTTACGGTTAATCATCGCAAGTGCATTAATCTTCTCGGTGTTCGATTCCTTGTAAACAACAAGCCATGTCCGCCCTACGTCAGACGACTGTAAGATGGCGGCTTGTTGTTCACTAGGGGCACTGATTTCGGCAGAGGGTCTTGCAATAGAACCACTAACGAGGATCTCATTTTCTGAAACAAACGCAGCATCCGAAAAATACGCTCCTGGCAATCGCCTTTTCAACCACGCTTGATTTGTCTCAAAACCGAGTACACCCCATGATCCTTCCAAGCTTGTCGCTCCGCCAGCAAACCAGAAGTAATTGTTTGCGGTCGTACCAAGAGTGCAGAGAGAAGTTTGTTTTGGCTCCTGCGGTATTGCTGCCAACTTTTCCCAGTGTTGTCCTTCGTCGTAGGTGCGTAAGACCTGTCCTCTAAAGGTAAGCAGGGTTGCAGTGACTGCATCGTCGCTAATTGCCGACGTAATCCAACCCTCCTCCTTGGCCGCTATGCTGATTAGATTGTCTGACACATCTCTCCAGTGCTCCCCCCGATCGGATGTACGAAGCACAAGAAATGACGATCTAAGTGGACTAATGCCGAGATATCTAATACCGGCAATCCACCCACGTTCTGCGTCAAAGAACGAGATACTGGAAATCACACTCGAAGAAAACTCCGCCTTCTGTTCCCACGTACTGCCACCATCCTGTGTCCGCAGCACCCAAGTGTGATTCTCTTCGAAATCTGCGATGTTCGTTGCTCGTCGTGTCAGGACTATCCACCCCAGATCAGGCGTTACGAATAGCACCTTGACGGGTTCGGCATTCTCCGGCATTGGCACGGTTATTCTCTTCCAGGTTTTGCCCCCATCGATAGTACGAGAAATCCCATTAGTACCGGCGATCCAACCGAGGTTGCCGTCCAAAAACTCAACGGAGTGCAAAGACTCATCTGGAATCCTTTTAGCAGTTACATTCCATGCCGTTCGGCCGGCTCGTATTTCACTTTTGACTTCGTTCACTTGTTGTTCGCCAATCGTGTGTCTTCGTTCAGCTTCTTTTGACTGAGTCTTCGCACAGCCAAATGCTGAACAACACAAAACTAGAAACAATAATTTGTACGACTTCATTCGATTTATTGGTTAACGTAAGCGTTCTTAACGCAGCTTTCCAACTGATGGCCGTCGTCCGGATCCCATTGTCCTCGCCAGCCTTTTGGCGGCGACGGCTGCCCGACAGGATCATTTGTAATATCGGCAACTGAATTTCCGAGCTCATGTATTTGAGCGGTGAGGAAATTACCGATTATGCGCGACAGACCAGTCAACCCGACTCCACTGAACCTGCCTGCATCGGAGGCGGTGTAATTCGTGTGTGGGTCGAACTGTATGAGCGTATGTTGACCTCTCCGTCCAGCTTGAACGATACCAGCCGCTTCGAAGCCTGCCGCTGGGTCGCCCCCGGCCAGGGCTTTTATCTGCGCAGCACTATACATTGACACCTCGTTAACAACCGTAAAACTTGGCATCGGAACACTCGGATCGCGATACTTAACTTCAGCAAAACCGTTACTGCCATATCCTGATGCGGAAAAGGACAACAGTCGCAACCCAAATAGCGACCCTAAACAATCATCCAGAGCTTTTCTCAGTCGTGCTTCGTCAAATCCTTTAGTTTGGGGGAGGCTGGAGAATAGATAATCCGCACTCGCATTCAAATGAATTTCAAGATTCGGATCGAACGGTCGATTTGGATCGCGCGGCTTGAGCATTGGCGGGTCCGAACGACGGGGCGGCATAGGTGCGGTCACTCCTGAAATGCCACTCAGCGGGCCCCAACCCTCAGTCCCATCGGCGTAAGCATGAAAGAATTGATATCCTCCCGCGCCGTTGTTCGCGTCCGGATCCCAGTGCGTGGTATTCGCAGGCCCAATCACTCCCGCGCCCGAACTCACGATACCCATGGCGGTGCTGCATGAGGCAGCCATGCCGTTAATCATGCAGCCGCTATCGAGGTTAAAAAAATCACTCCACCGCTGATCCATGATGCCGCCGCCCAACTGACTCCCGCCGATATCGCCCGGCTGCTCATTTGGCGGCGGACCGAGCGGCCGCGTCAGACTCACGTCTGCCCCGAGCGGATCGAATTCCCTCTGGTTAATGCTTGAACTGTTCGAGTACGTATCGAATTGGCTGGTGCCCGACGGCGTCGGGTGAATGAAGGTGACTACCCAGTTTTGAATTCCGGGACTCTGGCGCGCAATCTCTTTTCCGGACGGAGTATAGACGTAACCCGTCGCCTTCTGGCCGTTCACATCAAGTTCTTCCACGATTGCTCCCGCCAAAACGGTCGAGCGCAGGAAATATTTTGTCGTCGGATGCGAAGGATCATTTGATTGGCTATCGAGTTCTTTGAGTTGCAATCCATCGCCATCGTAGGTGCGCGCCTGAGTTACTGTGTAGGCAACACCGCTGGGAGGAACAGCCCGCGCGCTGAGAGAAATCTCTTGACCCAGAGAGTCGAAACTTGAGGTGCGGGTTCCGATGTTCGTATTCCGACCGTCCGCATCATAGCCCCAGCCGGATCGGCGGTTGTTGATGTACGAGGCGGAATCGGTATCGTGGAAATAGTCCGTCCACGCGAAAGACTGACGATCGTTAAGATTCGAAAAAGCATCGTAGCCGAATGTTTCGTAATAAGGCGAAGGGTCGGTGTCGCCGCGCGCGTCACCCCCGGTTCGATTCTGAGTCAATCGGCCCACGTGATCGTAAAAGTAAGAGCGATCGAAATTGTCGTCAGGAAGGTCGTGGACAAAGCTTAGGCGACCATCGTTGTAGTAGTCGTAATTTTGATGAAGGATGTTACCGCTGAGGTCGTATTGCGTCGGCTGCAGCCGCGAATTGTAAATCACAGAAGATGTGTGAGAGCTGCCGTCAGTCATGGTCTTCAATCCGCCCCAGGCGCGAAATGCGAAGCTGGAGGCATACACGGCGACGCCTCCGACTAAATTATCTGAACCGGTTATGCCATTGACACGTCCACTCGCATCGTATGAGTAGTTGATGGTTGAATTGGATGCATCGGTAATTCGCTTAAGCTCGCCCGCCAGGTTGTAGTCATACGAGAGGGTGAAAGCGCCGAGCCCTGTGAACGTTCGCGTCTCTGATACAGGCCTAGAGACTTGGTCGTAAATGTACGCTTGGGTTCCCTCCCCGTCAATCAGGAAAGTGCGATTACCGCTGGAATCATAGGAAAAATGGAGATTTGGCGCGCTTTGCACACTATTTGGCGTCGAATAACCGACGTCCGTAACGAGTTTGCGGTTGTTGTAGGTGTACGTCGCGCTCGCGCCACGGGCGTCGGTAACTTGGTGCAGTGTGTCATCGATGTTGTAGTCCCAAGTCGTATGGTCGGTCGAGCCGGGCTGGTTGGGATCGGCCTGCTGTTCCGGCACGTGCTTGGTTTTCAATCGGCCATACCCGTCAAACGCCAGCGTCGTGTCTTGATAAGTTGCGCTCTGATCGGTTCCCGCGTATTGGCGCGTTAGTGTCGCTTGATCACGCGCGTTCAGACTGGTAGTCGTGGTTGAGTAAACAGATCCGTCCCAATTGAGAACTTCAGTTTTCCAGGTGCGCCCGAGTACATCCGAATAGACTTTTTGTCGGCGACTCATTTCATCCGTGAGCGTGACGACTTCACCACCCGCGCAGCCACAGCCGCTGTAACTTGCAGACGTGTACGTGCCGTCAGGATGCGTCGTTTGCGCGGTGCGTCCTTTCCAATCGTACGTCTGTTCGGTGTAGCGCCAACCACCGGTGTCGGCCTGTGCGTTGTAAACATCGTCACCTGCCGGAACCCAACTCCCATTTATCTCGGTCGGTTTCGATTGCTTCATTACGCGGCTCATCGAACCGTAATAAGTTACCTGGGCGCGGTAGCCGCCGCTGCTGCCCGGATGGTTGCCGCCCGAGATGAACACCTGCCCGTTGCCGTTCAATAATTGGAACGTGAATGCTTCATCCGCGACATTGTTGACGGTACTAAAGCTCTGCACGTAATCCGCGCCATAATCGTAGCGGGTGTAAGCGCCGTTGGTCAGTGAAGTGACTTGCTGCAATCGTCCGGCGTTGTCGTACGCGAAAGTCTGCACCGGCCCTGGTTGATTGGTAATGACGTTTGGCAGCGGCGTCTGCACGCGCGTCTTCGCGCCAAGCTCGAACTTGTACTGCACAGCCGAAGAGAAGCCATCGGCGTCCGTTAAAGTCGTCGGGTAAGCAAACGCGTTGTGGTTCTGATTGTCCGAGAAAGAATCCGCGTAGTTGATTCCGCTGGTGTGTCCAGCCGGATCGGTCGATGAAATCGCCGAGCCCGCCGCGTTATAACTGATGGTGCTGGTGAGCGCTTTGCTGCTGTTGTTGATGTCGGTTACGTCCCAATGCGAGACGGAAGTGACGTTGCCGCGCGTCGTGAACGAGTCCGGGTAGTTCACGCTGTCATGTTGGGTGGCGGTGCTGGCCTGCGACGTGATCTTAGCCGGATCGTCATAACCGTAAGTTACTTTGGTTTGCCACTGCGCGGCAGTAGCATCATAAAGTTGACTCGATGAAACCAGACCAATGATCCGCTGATTGAGATAAGACTGGCTCAGGTGGTAATCGGTTTGCGTATGGCGAAACTCGATCGCGGTGGTGCCGTTCACACCGTATTCGCTCACGATATAGGGCAAGCCCCATTGCACGTAACCCAAACTGCTCGAACCGTAATCGATCGTTGTGCGGCGATGATTGCCTTCTACGTCGCTGATATCGGTTTGCGTAACGCGCGGATTCGTTAGATACGAAGCCGATATGTTGTCTTGCGTCCATTGTGTAGTAGTCAGTTTTTTCCACGAGTTCGAGTCCGCTCCGGTAGCGTTGGCGAATGACTTGGTGGCCAGCACAAGTCCGTTCTGCCAGGCGGGTGCAGACTGGAAGTCTGCGCTCCCAGCATAATATTCCTTGTAAACCGTGCCGTCCGGCATCGTCATGCGACAGCCGCCGTCTGTATCGTGAGTAAACTGCGCTCCGACTTCATGCGGCACTCCCTGCTGGTCGCTCCAGTTCGTGGCCCAGGCTCGCGTCTGCGTAACTCGCGGACAATCGTCACCGGGCGAGTTGTAATCGTAAACCGTGTAGGAGTGATGCAAGCCGTCGGAAGCGGAGCGAGCGAGTGTGCTTACCTGGCCGTAGCTGTTGTAATAGAAATCATAAGAAGAGCCATCGGGCAATCCGACTTGCGTCAGCACCGGTATCGTCGTGTTGTTAGGGCCAAAATTATTCAGGCCGGGAAACAGATTGCTGGCAATTGTCGCCGTGCCCCAGCCAAACGTCGCCCACTCGTGAGGTTGCTGCTGTCCAGCCCAGGTCTGCGTGATCGATTGAATATTCCAGTTGTTGTCGTAATTGAAAGTCAGCACGCGGCCCAACGTGTCGGTAACTTGATCGATCTCGCCCCAACTCCTGTAGCTGACCGTGATGTAGTTGCCGTTGCGATCGGTGATCCTGGTACAGCGCCAGCCACCGCCGACTGTCTCGAATCTCAACTGCGATCCATCCATGGGTCGCAAGGTCATTGTGCCGTTGAGATTGTCGGTCAACTGCAGATAACTTGAGTCTTTCGATTCGTAAGTTGCCGAGCCGCTACTCGTTTGTCGCAATTCTACTCGTCCACCGGCAGGCGTCATCAGCATGTAGAAGTTCGCATTTGCCTGAGGGTTAAAATATGGTCCTTCGATTGTGGGGAAGCCGAGCCGAAAGCCGGGCGCAACCGAACCTTGATCCAAATCAAAATCGACATAGTTCGCTGAACGTGTCCAAACGAGCGAGTTGTAAGAAAGCGTCAATCCCAAATCGAGATTCCGTCCCGGCAAGTTCACCAAAGGCAAACTCCAATTGAAATTGTTTGAGAGAAGATCTACCCCGCCAGTGCCCGTGCGATTGTGCGGATCGAGCCGCGCCATGGCGAAGTCGGAGGGAGAACTCCCGCTTCCAGTCGCGGGCGTGTCCCACGCTTCAATCTCCGTCATCCGGCTGTACCCGTCCGGAGAACCATTGACCACCACGCGGATCTTATTCGTGGCAATCGGTGAAAAGGTGAACTTTTTCCAGATCTTGTTATTGCCCGCGACACTGCCGCCGGGCACGGTTGCCCAGCTACTTCCATTCCAGTACTGGACATCGAACGCGGTTAATCCGTACAAGCTAAAAGTCATTGCCTCAGTGGGCTGCGATGGGTTTTGCCAATTGTCCTGCGGTGTGAATACATCGATCTCGCCGATTGTCTTGCTGCCATTGAAATCGATTTGCAGCCACTGCGGTAACGTGTTTGTAGAACTGTTCCAGCCTTCACCTTGTCCCCAACCTGCTCCGCTACGTACTCCGTTGTTCGTGCCGGAGGCGGTGAAATTGTATGTGCCGTCACTGTAGTTCGATGAGGAACTTGCCACTCCCCCATTAACTGCCAAGGCCACATTTGTGCGCACTACTGGTCCCCAGGCTTCCACTTCCGTGACGCGGGTGTAGCCATCAGGCGATCCATTGGTTAAGACTCGGATCTTGCTGGTTGTCACCGCAGAAAAACTGATGCTCTTCCAGATCTTGTTATTGCCCGCGACGCTGCCGCCGGGCACGGTTGCCCATGCGCTGCCATTCCAGTACTGGGCCTCAAATCCGGTTACCCCGTAGAGGGCAAACGTCATCGACTGCGTTGGTTCCGATGGATTCTGCCAATTGTCCTGCGGCGTGAATACGTCGATTTCATCAATCGTTTTGCTGCCATTGAAATCGATTTGCACCCATTGCGGTAACGTGTTTGTAGAACTGTTCCAGCCTTCACCTTGTCCCCAACCTGCTCCGCTACGTACTCCGTTGTTCGTGCCGGAGGCCGTGAAATTGTATGTGCCGTCACTGTAGTTCGACGAAGAATTTGCCACTCCACCATTGCCTGAGAGCGCAAAGTTCATGCGCTCACCCTGGGGCTCCGGAATTGTTGCAGCCATCGATACCTGGACGTTCGCGGCGTTACTAGTTCTTGCATGATGAGAACGCGTACGTTCCTTACTCGCGGCCGCGAGCCTGGCACTTGCCACACTTGTTACATCGCGATCGAACAGACGGCTCTTGCTAGCCCTACGCGTCGGCTGTGCCCCCGGAATTTGCATACCTGGAGGCGCCAGTTTCTTACGCGAGCGCCTGGAGGATGGGATCGGGCTCGGCGGCTGCACCAGCGCAGCATTCCCGCGAGTTCTCAATTCATCGAGGTTCGGCAAACTGACAGCGGGCGGGCCCACTTGTGCCGGTGGCGCCGTAACTCGTCGTTCCTGGCCCTGGCCATTTCGGTTTTGATTTTGAAGGCCGTTCGCGGGAGTTTTCTTCGCGTTGGTCAAAGGTGTAACTGCGAAAGTGCAAACCACCAGAGCGATAGCAAGATTGACGCTGAGCCATGGATGAATAGCTGAGGAATGCAAGCGAGCGTATTTCATCGGGAACGCTCCTTCTTGTTGTGTGCCCGTCTGTGGGGCTGTTGGGCCTATGGAAGCGCCGGTTGAGAGAATGGCTGAGAATGCGCGAGTGTTTCTAAACTAATGAATCAGCGCGAAGGCAGCAGCCGTGAGTGTGCAAACCTGCTTGATGTGCGGGCTTATAACACGTTGCTGGGCACTTAGCAAGAGTTTTTGTTAGGGATTTAGGGAAATTCAGGCAACGGCAGATTGCTCTACCGTGAGCCGGCGATGCGCCTCTTCTTCGGATAATTCGTCCAGCTCCGACAGCAACGACATCAATTCATCGTCTTGCTGCTCCGCAGCCTGACGCTCGCAAACTATCTCGGCGAGTTGCGCGACGGTCGGCGCTTTGAAAATTTCGACCAGGCTCATCTGCACGTTGAACGTTCTCTGCACGTCGGAAAATACGCGGGCTGCGAGCAGCGAGTGGCCTCCGAGTTCGAAGAAGTTGTCGTGAATGCCGACGCGCGTGAGCTTTAACGTGCGACACCAAATCTCGGCCACGATTTCTTCGGTGGGAGTGCGCGGCGCCATGAAGTCATCATCTGTGGTGCGCTCGAGTTCAGGGATTGGCAATGCCTGGCGATCGATTTTGCCGTTTGGCATCAACGGAAACGCGCCAACCGTGGTAATGGTTGCGGGAAGCATGTGTGGCGGCAGCAATGACTTCAAAAATGTTCTGACTTCGGTAGTGGTTAATCGCCGACTTGGTTCCCACACAAGGTACGCATGCAACCGCTTGTCGCCGTCTGCGTCTTCGCGCACGATCACGGCCGCGTCTGAAACAGCATTATGTGTGCGGATCGCCTGTTCGATTTCTTCGAGCTCAATTCTAAAGCCGCGAATCTTTACCTGATTGTCTGCACGGCCGAGAAACTCAAGATTTCCCTCCGGCAGATAGCGAACTAAATCGCCCGAGCGATACAGCCGTCCATCTCCGAAAGGATTGCGGATGAATTTGTCCGCAGTTAGTTCCGTCCGATTCAGATAGCCGCGCGCCACGCCCGAGCCGCCGATGAAAAGTTCGCCAGGAACGCCCATCGGGGTGGGACGAAGTAATTGATCCAGAACAAAAACCGAAGCGCCGCGAACCGGCCGGCCGATGGGAATTGTCCTCTCGTCACGATCCGCCAGATCGAAAGTTGTCGTGACGACTGTTGCTTCCGTGGGTCCGTACGTGTTCATCAGTCGCACAGGCTGCGCGCGTTCCAACCATTTCGCGACGGCATCGGCTCGCGCTTCTTCACCACCGAGGATCACCAGGCGCAAGCAGGAGGGAATCGTCAAATCATGCTCGACGATTTCGGCCACGAGGTGGTGCCAGTAGCCTGTCGGCAGATCGAGAACTGTGATGTGGCGCTGCGTGCAGAATGCGAAGAACTGCTGCGCCGAGGTAATCATTTCGTCAGTGCGCAGCACCAGCGTGGCGCCCGACGTCAAGGTGCAAAAGATTTCTTCGACGCTGGTGTCAAAACTCAACGAGGCAAACTGAAGCACGCGATCTGATCCTGTGATGCCATACGCCTCAGACAGACTCTCGGCAAAATTTGCGAGGGACCGGTGCTCGATCATCACGCCCTTTGGCTTACCGGTGGAACCGGATGTGTACATCACGTAAGCGAGATCCGAAGCCCTGGCTTCAGCGGCGACGTTGTTAGCGGGCTGTCGATGAATGAGTTCGCATTCGGCATCAAGCACAATCACCCGGCCGCTGAACTCCGGGACTCTTTCGCGCAAATCTTCTCGCGTCAGCAACAGTTGCGCATCGCTGTCCTTGAGCATGAACTCAAGGCGATCGGGCGGATAGGTCGGATCCAGCGGGACGTAAGCGCCACCCGCCTTCAGCACCGCCAGTAAGGAGATGATCATTTCCGTTGATCGATCCAGAAAAATTCCTGCCAGCTTGGCGTCAGGCGTTTGAGACGCCTGCCATTCTTCGGACAGCAAGTGTGCAAGTTGGTTAGCGCGCGCGTTCAATTCGCCGTATGTCAGGCGACTGCCGGTATGCTCGATCGCAATCGCGTCGGGATTCTGCGCCGCGAACACTTCAAATCGACGATGGGAGAGAGTGCAGTCGGTTGAGGCTTCATCTGACGCGCTCCAGTCCTGAAGTAATGTCGTTTTTTCGGACTCAGGCAGCACCGCCACCGTCGCCACTGATTGATTCAGATCGTCCGCGAAACTCTCGAGAATCGCGACGAACTGATCCAACATTCGCGTGATGGCTGCCTCGGCAAAGCGGCTGCGATGGTAAACCGCGCGGAGACAGAGACTTTGTCCCTGGTTGACGACCAGCGTCAGAGGGTAATTCGTGCGCGCCAGATGCGAGGCGACTAGTTTGATTTGACCGCCAAGTTCCAGAGGTACATCGTGTCCGGCAAAGTTCTCAAACACCAGAATCGATTCGAACAATGGATTGCCGCGCTGGACTTCGCTCAAGGCATGTATTCGATCCAGCGAAATCGTCTCATGATCGCGTAGCTTGAATGCCTTCCTCTGACTCTCTTGCAGCCAGCTCTTAACCGAAACCTCCGGCTCAACTCGCAAGCGTAAGGGCAGCGTTCCGATCAGCAAGCCCACCAATGAATCGATTGCAGGATAATCAAACGGACGTCCCGAGACTGTGATGCCGAAGATCGCATCGTCTGTGTTGCAGTAACGATTCAGCAGCAAAGCCCACGCGCCTTGCGCGATTGTGCTCAGAGTCACCCGATTCTTGCGCGCCACGGTTTGTAAGCGCGCGGTTAGCTCCGGTGCTACATCGATTGTCTGTTCGCCGAATGTTTCTTCCGGCGCCGGCAGAGTGCCGGGCGCATTGTCGATTGGGAAAGCGTTCGCGGACTGAAACCCCTGCAACTCTCCGCGCCAGAAACTTTCGTTGTCAACTTGAGGTTGTTTGTCGAGCCATGCCACGTAATCGCTGAACTCAGGCGCGGCAGGGAGATCGATCTGCTCGCCTCGCGTCAGCGCCTGATAAATCGACGACACTTCGCGCCGCACGATGCCCATCGACCATCCGTCGAGGACGAGGTGATGATTACTGACGACGATGTAGAATCGTTCTGCGGCGATTTGAATTACGGCAAGGCGGAGCAGCGGCGCCCGACCCACATCGAAACCCAGCTGCTGATCTGATTCGAGAAACTCAGTCAAGCGCTCGGCTTGCTGTGAAGATGTGACGTTGCGCCAATCATGAACTGAGAAGGGCAGGTCAACGCTCGCGTGAACGATCTGCTGAGGTCCGTTCAACCCGTCCCATGAAAAAGATGAGCGCAGGATCGAGTGACGATCGATCACTTCCTGCCACGCTCGCTTAAATATCTCGATATCGAGCGCGCCTTGAAACTCATAACAGAACTGCTCGAAATAGGCCGGCGATTTCGGCGCGTACACCGAAAACAGCAGCATCGCTTGCTGTGTGGGCGTGAGTTCGCAGATGTTCGTAGCCGTTGCCATCATTCAGCGACCTATGCGACCTGTTGCGCGATCTGTCGTTGCGCCTCGTCTTCGGAGAGTCCTTCAATTTCCGCCATCAGCGCCGCAAATTCGTCGTCCGCGGTGTTGGCGACATGACTTTCACAAATCACTCGCGCGAGTCCGGCAATCGTCGGCGTCTCGAACAATTGGCGCAGCGGCATCTCGTAATCAAACGCGGTGCGCATGCGCGAAATCACCTGGGCCGCCAACAGAGAGTGGCCGCCCAACATGAAAAAGTTGTCATCCACCCCGACCCGCTCAACGTGTAAGACTTCTTTCCAAATCGAGGCCAGTGTTTCTTCGATTGGGGTCTGCGGAGCTACGAATGTGGCCGCTGTGATTAAGGCGGGCGCGCCACTTTCCACCGATGTATGTTTCGGAATCCACTTTAGTTTAGGCAGTTGCGACAACTGCGCGTCGGCATTTGCGAGCGAGGCTTCGAGCAGGCGCTGGAAATCCTCGAGCATCGCGCGCGCCGATGCGGACTCGAACAAGTCAGCATTGTAAGCAATCGAGATTTCGATTTCGTCGGCGTCGATCGCCTCGAGGGACAAATCAAATTTCGAAGTGTCGTCGCGGAGTTCGATGCGTTGCACTTGAGCGCCCGGGATTTCCGGAAGCGGTTCCTTGCCGTCCTGGAGCACGAACATCACCTGAAAGATCGGGTTATGTTCCAGGCTGCGTTCGCGCTGCAACACAGTGACAAGCATCTCGAACGGTACGTCCTGGTTTGCGTACGCGGCGAGGGCGGTCTCGCGCACGCGCGCAAACACCTCGCGCACGGTCAGGTCCGCGGAGATTTTGGTCCGCAGCGCCAGCGTGTTAACGAAGAATCCAATCAGCAGCTCAGTGTCGATGCCGTCGCGCCCTGCGACCGGCGAGCCAACCACGATGTCATCGGCGCCGCAATAGGACGCGAGCATTACATCGAAGATCGCGAGCAGCGCCATGAAGAGCGTAGTGCCATGTGCGCGCGCAAATTTCCTGACGTCGTCAGACAGTTGCCGCGACAAACGCGCCGTGACTTTGCCGCCCCGATACGTGTGTGCGCCGGTTCTGTGGTAATCCGTCGGCAGGTGCAAAAAGGGCGGCGCGTCGCTGAGTTGTTGCTTCCAATAATTAACTTGAGGCTCGAGTTTGTTTGCGGCTGAATCGCGTTGCCACACCGCATAGTCGGCGTACTGAATGGGCAACTCAGTCAAAGCCGGCGCCTCAGCACGCGCAAAAGCTTCGTAGCACGCGCTGAGTTCCTTCATCAAAATTCCGGCCGACCATCCGTCGCTCACAATGTGATGCATCGTCAGCAACAAAATGAATTCATCCGTGCCCAGTCGCATTACCAGCACGCGAAACAGGGGGCCACTGGCCAGATTAAACGGCCGGCGCGATTCCTGGTCCAGCAGCGCGTTCGCTTCCTGCTCGCGCTGCCGCGCAGGTAGTTTCGAGAGATCGAGAATTTGCCAGGCAACTTCGTTCGGCAAATCAATTTTTTGAAATGGTGTTCCAGCGACTTCGACAAATCGCGTGCGCAGAATCTCGTGTCGCATCACGATTGCGTCAAGCGCCCGTCGCAACGCCGGCAGATCGAGCGCGCCCTTGATTCTCATCGCCTGGGCGAGGTTGTAGGCATAGTTGCCGGGATCGAGTTGATCCAGAAACCAGAGCCGCTGTTGCGAAAACGAAAGCGGCAGCGGTTGCTCGCGCGGCACGCGCGTCAAGGCCAGTTCGCCGCGGGATGTATCCTGCGCAATTGCAGTTTGCAGCTGCGCTGCGAGTTCACGAACCGTTGGTGATTCGAACAGGCGGGCGATAGGCAGACGCGTTTTGAAAATGGGACGGACGCGTGCAATCACCTGGCCCGCCAATAAGGAATTTCCGCCAAGTTCAAAAAAGTTGTCGTCGATACCGACGTCTTTTACCCGCAGAACTTCGCCGATGATTTCAGCGAGTTGCTTTTCAACTTCAGTGCGGGGCGCGATGTAGTTCGTCCATTCGTAATTCGGCTCATCGCATACACCGGCCAGCGCCAAACGATCGACTTTTCCGTTTGCTGACAGCGGCAGTACCTCCAATGCGATAAACGCCGACGGCACCGCGTAATCAGGAATTCGGTTGCTGAGGAATTTCCGCAACTCGGTTGGGTTGGGCGCCGCGGCTTCCGCGACAAAGTACGCAACCAGCCTGCGATTTTCCGGCGATTCGCCTTTGGCGATTACGGCGCATTCGCGGATAGACGGATGCGCGGCGAGGGCAGCTTCGACTTCACCCAATTCAACGCGAGATCCACGAATCTTGATCTGCTGATCACGCCGCCCGGCAAACTCGAGCATTCCATCCGGACGGATGCGGGCGAAATCGCCGGTGCGATATAACCGCGAGCCATCCCGCGTAATGAATTTCTCGGCTGTCTGATCGGGCAGATTCAGATATCCGCGTCCGACTCCAGCACCGCCGATGAAAAGCTCGCCCGCTTCTCCGGCGAGACAGGGATTCATTTCTCCGTCGAGAACAGAAATCTCGGTGTTGGCGATTGGGTGGCCAATCGAAATCCGTTCTGACACTTCGGCTCCAACTGAAAATCGATTGATGCAAACGATGCCGGCAGTTTCGGTCTGTCCGAACATGTGCACGTGTTGGGCGCGATGTTGGAAATCAATCGTCCAGGTGCGCGGGATGTCCGACATCAGCGGTTCGCTCGCCGAGAGCATCAGGCGCAGATTGTTGTCGAGCAATTCGCGACGCTCAGTTGCTTCGAGTTCCTGCAACACCGCAGTACAGCTTCGCCAGAAGGACGGCACTGCGTCCATCACAGTCACCCGTCGCTGCTTGATCATTTCAAAAAGCGCCAGCGGATCTTTACGCTCGTCTGAACTCGCGATAATTACCGTTGCTCCCTGAGAGAGCGGCAGAAGCAATTGTCGCCGCGATGACGAGAAAGCGATCGAGGCGAGATGCAGGTAGACATCGTCGCGCCGAATTCCCAGTTCGCGATTGAGTCCGAGCAGATAATTCGCCAGGTTCGCATGTTCGATCATGGCACCCTTGGGCGTGCCGGTTGAGCCGGACGTGTAAATCACATAGGCGAGATCTTTCGGGGACGGCTGCGCAGAAACATCAGGGAACGAACCGTCTGCCGCCACTTCAGTTTCATCCAGAAGGACGACCGAAACCGTTCTGTCGTCTAACGAATCCAACAGGCCGGACTTGGTGACAATGACTGAGGGTTGCGCATCGCGAATCATGAACGCCAGTCGTTCGCGCGGATAATCCGGATCCAAAGGAAGATAGGCGCCGCCGGATTTGAGGATGCCGACGATGCCGGTGGCCATCTCCGGCGATCGATCGATGCAGATGCCGACCAGCGATTCGCGGCCGACGCCCAGCGCTCGCAATCGGTGCGCAAGCTGATTTGCGCGGCGGTTCAACTCAGCAAAGGTAAGCTGCTGATCGGCGGCGACAATCGCGATCTTCGCGGGACTCTCTTGAACCTGCTGCTCGAAAAGTTCGATGAAGGTGCGATTTAGAAACTCAGGGAGTGAAGGTCCTCGTAACGAACCAGACTCAGAAAATGTTTGCGGAAATGAATTGGACTCGAGGATGGACTCCTCGATACTTGAGTGGGGCATGTATGAACTACGGGCTGCGCGCCGGCACGCGTCGTCAGCCACGCTCCTTGCTGATTTCTATGATGTCGCCGCGGCGGCGTTTCAAATCAGTCTGCACTCCGACATAAATATTTCCGGCATCGTCAGTGGTGATTCCTTGCACGTTTTTCAGTTCGCCGGCGAAGGCGGCAATCGTCTTCAATTCATCATTCGGACGATAAAGAAAAAGCTTTCCGTGATGACTGTCGGTGATGTAGAGGGCTCCCTGGGAAAAGAAGATCGTTTCGGGAGAAAACGATTCGCGGCCGGCAATGATGCGATGCAGTTGGTTACTCGCGTCGAGCATATACAGCACGTCGTCGACGTTGTCAGCGATGTAAAGATTGCCGCGATCGTCATAAACCATGCTCTCCGGCTTCGCGATCCCGTACTGCTTGCCAAGAAATTCCGAGACTGCGCCATCACGCGTGACGCGAAAGACTTCGTGCTGCTCGCCGTCGCCCACCAGGATTGATCCATCCGGCGCCAACGCAATGCCCTCAGTCGAAATCAAGCCTTTGTCTTTGCCCGCCAGCAGGCGCGGATTTCCGTGCGCGTCGATTGTCCAGACACCTCCGGCATCGTCGTCGCTGAAGAAGATGTTGCCCTCGGCGTCCATCACCAGGTCTTCCGGCGATAAACATCCAAGGTGCGCGTCCGCAAGCTTTTTCAATCCGGTCGATGAATTCCACGACTCCATCGTGTCGGCGCCCTCGTCGGCGAGGTACAACGTCCCGTTGCGCCACAACAATCCATCGGGCGATCCGAAACCGGCTTTGTTAGTGGCGATGATGCGCGGCCGATACGAATCGTCAGTCATCATCACCATGCCCGGCTTCTGTCTATGGCAGCCGGTGAGAGCGAGAAGTGCCAGAACAATTGCTGTCAGTGCGAATTGCTTCATAGGTATCTTTGACTTTTCAGCCACCTAGTATGTGATGGCGCACCGTGCTGAGCAGTCCAATCAGCTCGCGCACGTGAACCAGGGTGCTCGACATTTCAAAAGCGACGGCAAAGATGAATGCGCTGGATAGCGCGCTGTGACGCAGCGTTAGTTGCGACAAGCGTTCCAGTTGACGGTCGACCCACTTATCGGCGACGAGATAACGAAGCACGGCGAGTTCGATAATTGCGACCGTCGCGCCCGCTAAGACATCGAAGGGTGTGTGCTGGGCGCTAATCATCTTGGCAGCGAGAATCACGAAGACCGTCCAGCCGATTGCCAGTAATCCGAGGCGACGCGATGCCAGCCAAATGCCTAACGAAATTACGAGAAAAAATCCCGCATGGTCGCTGGGGAAAGAACCGAGGTCGTTTGTTTCGACATCGCCATTGATGAGCGCGTGATAGTTTTTCTGACTTTCGTCGTCGAGCGGAATACGCACCGGCATCCGCTTCATCTCGACCAGCTGGTCGCCTTCCAGCTGATAAATCTTTTGCGACTGGATTTCGGGTCGCGGAAGAAAAATCGTTTTCGACAAAAGCTTGGTCGTGCCGATGACGAAGACCGCAGCGACAATCGTGGTTAGCAGAATCTTGCGACGATGGGTCGTCGCGGCGTCTTTCCCGCCGTACCACGCGGCGAGAAAGCAGGCGCCGATCACGCCCGCCTTCGCCAAATCATTGTCGAGAAAGAAGGCGACGACATTGTCGAACAGCCAGTTGCGGCCGGCGACGCTGTTGATGGCGAGCAGCAGCTGATCGTTGAGGCTGGTCAGCCAACTACCTATGGAAATAAAGACGAATAGAGATAACGGCATAAGTCACCTGGCACTCTCATCCTTAGAAAGTCCGAAATCCTCGCTTTTGCCAGAGAATTGGTAGGAAACGGCAGGCGGGCTGATTACTCGTCTGTCGGGACCTTAAGTTCGCCCGTCAGCAAATCGGGGCGGAGGCGGGCCATCTCTTCAGGAGTGGTGCTGGCGGTGGGGTGCGCCGGTGCGCCGACTGGTTCCGGCTCAGGAGTGACCACCACCTCCTCGATCACTTCGGCGATCGTCTCGCTACCACGATGCTCGAGCCAGTGCCGGTAGGTGACTGTCAGAATCGCAATGACCGGAATAGCCAAAAAGATTCCCGCGATGCCGGCAATTTCTGCCCCGGCAAGAATCGCGAGAATTACCGCGAGCGGATGCAAATGAATTCCGGTGCCGATGATGCGCGGATAAATGACGTAGTCCTGGATCACTCGCAACACACCGAGAAAGATGAGCACCATGAACGCTACGCCGAAACCCGAATGCAACAGTCCGAGCAACGCCGCCAGGATGGCGACCGTCAGCGGACCCACCAACGGCACAAACTCAAAGAAGCCGGCGATCAACCCGAGCACCAGTGGACTGGGCAGGCCGAATGCCCAAAAACCGATCGTGCACATGAGTCCAACCAGAACACACGCGGTGAGCTGCGCGCGAATGTAAGCGGCCAGCGTGCTATTCACGTCCTGAAAGAATTCGTCGCCTCGCCAACGCAAGCGTCCGCGTGGCAACATCGCCAGCACCGAACGGCGAAATGCATCCGCATCTTTCAGCAGGAAGAAGCTGAGGATGGGAATCAACACCAGCCAGGGAATAAAGATTATCCAGCCCAGCATGCGCTCGAACGCCAGTTTCACCAGTTCGCCCCCTTGGGCGAGCAGCCCATCGACATAGCGGGCGGCGCCTTCCGGCATGCGTCGCTGACGAAAGTATTGACTCAGACTTTCGGTGCTGCTGCGAATCTTTTGATAATAAAAAACGGCCTGTTGCTTGAACTCGGGAAACTGGGCGCTGACTTGCGGAATGAGAAAATAGATCACCAGGCCGACGCTGAAAAACAGCACAACATAAACGATCATGATGGCCAGCCCGCGTGGAATTACGCGCTCGCGACCACGGACGTACATCGGGCGCTGGACCAGATCAACCAGCGGCGCAACCAGATAAGCGAAGAAAATCGAGAGGACGATCAGCAGGATGACCGCGGTCAATCGATAAATCATCCACAGCAGTCCAGCGACCGCCAGAAGAATCACCAGCACGCGCAAGACAGTCCGCGTCTGCAGCCAGGACTGAATTTGCTCGGCGGGAACAGGCGTTGGATTCGGCGATGACATCGGCTGCGGCAAGCGAATCGCTAAAGCTCGTCTTCGTCCAATTCGTAGTCGGCTTCGTTCATCTTGATCATTGCTTCGTGCCAAACGACGCCGCGCCACTCATCAGTTTCACCCAGCAGTTGCAGCGCCGCCTGCGGGTGGGCGGGGTTGCGCTCGATGCGCAGCACTTCTGCGATGACGCGCAGTTTTTCGCCCTCATCGCCGAGCACGAGAAGATTGACGGTGCTGCCGACCGGAGGCAGCACGCGTTGAAAGTGGACCAGCGTGCCTTCAGGACCCACGTTTTCGGTTTCGCCTTCGGAAATTACATGCGCGCCTTCAGGCGTGTCCCATTCGGCGCGAATCGGAAAAGCGGCGACGTACCGCGGGCCGGATCGGTTATCAGTGAAGACCACTTCGGGCATTCTCTACTCCTCTTTGGCCAAGCAAGGCTCCAACCGCCGCATGATACAAGGAAAAGGAGTTAGGGGGTAGGCAGGGTTGGGTGTCAGGTGACGGGTGTCGGGTGACGGGTGTCGGGTGTCAGGTGTCGGGTGTCGGGTGTCGGGGTCGGGTGTCGGGGGTCGGGGGTCGGGGTTCGCGTGTCAGGTGGCGGGTGATGTTTTCCTCCGGCACCCAACACCTGACACCCAGCACCTGATACCCGACACCCAGCACCTGATACCCGACCCGACACCTGACACCTGATACCCGACACCCTCCTCCGCTACTCTTCCTCGCCTCTTAACTTTTCCAGCACGGAAAAGTCTTCGAGCGTGGTCACATCGCCGGCTACTGATCCACTCGTCGCGATCTCGCGCAGCAGGCGACGCATGATTTTGCCGGAGCGAGTCTTCGGCAGCGCATCGGCAAAACGCAGGTCGTCAGGCCGCGCGAGCGCGCCAATTTCTTTCGCCACGTGCGCGCGCAGTTCATCTTTCAAAGGATCAGTCGGGGTGCGGCCGCCTTCGAGCGTCACAAACGCGACAATGGCTGAACCTTTTAAGTCGTCCGGCTTCGCGACGACCGCGGCTTCGGCGACTGCTTCGTGCGACACGAGCGCGCTTTCAATCTCCGCGGTTCCCAGACGATGGCCGGCGACGTTAATCACGTCGTCGATGCGGCCCATAATCCAAAAGTAGCCGTCTTCGTCTTTGCGCGCGCCGTCGCCGGCAAAATAGACGCCGGGAATCTGCGACCAGTACTGTTGCTGATAGCGCTCGTCGTCGCCATAAATCGTGCGCAACATCGACGGCCAGGGCTTCTTGATGACCAGATAACCGCCTTCATTCGCACCCACAGATTTTCCGTCCCTCGTCATGATGTCGGCGTCAATGCCGGGAAAAGGTTTGGTGCCTGAGCCCGGCTTGGTCGGTGTCGCGCCCGGCAAAGGCGTGATCATGATGGCGCCCGTCTCAGTCTGCCACCACGTATCCACGATCGGGCAGCGCTCTTTGCCGATGACGCGGTGATACCACATCCATGCTTCGGGATTGATCGGTTCGCCCACTGTACCGAGCAAGCGAAGCGACGACAGATCGTGCTTCAACGGCCACTGCTCGCCCCACTTGATGAAGGCGCGAATCGCCGTCGGCGCAGTGTAGAGCGTATTTACTTTGTGCCGCTCGATAATGTCCCAGAAGCGATCCGGTTGCGGCCAGTTCGGCGCGCCTTCGTACATCAAAGCCGTCGCGCCGTTCGAGAGCGGGCCATAGACGACGTAACTGTGACCGGTAACCCAGCCAATGTCGGCGGTGCACCAGTAAATGTCTTCGTCTTTCAAGTCGAAGATCCATTTGGTGGTCAGATGCGTTTGCAAAAGGTAACCGGCGGTCGTGTGCAGAATGCCTTTCGGCTTTCCGGTGGTGCCGGACGTGTAAAGAATGAAGAGTGGATGCTCGCTATCGAGTTCTTCCGCCGGACAATGCGCATCAACAGTCGGCATCAGTTCGTGCCACCAATGATCGCGACCCGGTTCCATATGAATCTGGCTGTCTGTGCGTTTGACGACGACGCACGATTTCACTGAGGGAGTCTGCTGCAACGCTTCGTCAACTGCGGGCTTCAACTTCACTTCCTTGCCGCGACGCCAGCCGCCATCCGCGGTAACCACAGCTTTACACTGCGCGTCGTTGATGCGATCGATCAAAGCGGTACTCGAAAAGCCACCGAAGACGACTGAGTGCGTCGCGCCAATGCGCGCGCAGGCCAACATCGAAATCGCCAGCTCGGGAATCAGCGGCATGTAAAGCGCGACGCGATCCCCTTTCTCAACGCCAACCTTCTTCAGAACGTTTGCGAAGCGGCAAACTTCAGTGTGCAGTTGCTGATAAGTGAGCGTGCGTGCGTCGCCCGGCTCACCTTCCCAAATCAACGCGGCTTTGTTGCGTCGCGCCGTTCCCAGATGCCGATCCAGACAGTTATATGAGATGTTAGTTTTGCCGCCGACGAACCATTCCGCATGCGGAGCTTGCCACTTCAGCACCGTGTCCCACTTCTTAAACCAGTGCAGCTCGCTTGCCGCCCAGCGCGCCCAGAATTTCTCCGGATCGGCAGCAGCTTCCGCGCGCAGGGCTTCGAGTTCCGGCATAGACTTGATATGCGCTTGGGCGGCAAATTCCGATGGCGATGGAAAGACTCTTCCTTCCTGCTGGAAAGATTCGATATTGGTGCTCATGTAATGTGTTATCTCAATCCGTCCTATCAAAGACAGGCTAAGAAAAGATAAAGGTAGCAGCTCGCGACTTTAGCTCGCGACGGCAAGGATTTCGTCGAGAAATTCTTTGACGCCAGCCACTTGATACGTGACAGCATCAAAAAGATCGTCGAGGACGTCGGACTGCGGGAATGTCCAAGCGCCGAAACCGCTTTCGTCAAGCAACTCAAGCACTGTTTTCTTAGCCCAATATGGATAATCGAGTTCGGGTTGCTCGAATCCTCCGATTTGATTAAGACGAAGAGAAGTCGTAAACGAATACGGGTCGCGGCGGGGTCTTTCGACTTTGTAGGTGGTTTGATAAAGTCTTATAGGTTTTTCGTTAAATCGCGTCTCGTAAACGACTTCCACGCGCTGACGATCAGATTGCAGGTTTAGATATGCTGGCGGACTGTGGGGGTCCCATTTCAACTTCCGATCTTGTGTTAACTGCAGAAGTTTTGCCACTGCATCGATCCACTTGTTCTTTTCGCTAGCCATATTAGACCTCCCAGTCTAAGTCCTTCTGGTAATCTTTCAACTCTTCGACTACCTTCACAATCTCGACATAGACCAGTCTTACCTGCTCCTCATTTTGAACAGTAACTTCGCATTGGTCAATACGTATCAAGACATTCTTAACTAGTGTTCTCTGATCACCGCCCAGTTTCCGCCTTAGCGATCGCAATTTTGCTGCTGCTCGTGCTAGTTCTTCAGTGACTTGGGGAAGAAAATCATCATATTGGTTTAGAAACTTAGACAAATTCGAAGCTGATCTCGATAGGTCCCTTATCAAAGCCGGCCCTCGGGCACGAAGCCCGTAGGTCTTACGCAGCTTACGAATATTCCAAAGAACAAAAATCGAAATGATGAAGCTAGCGATCGAAAAGAGATTTCCGATTATGTAAAACGTTTCAAGCTTAAATAGAGAATTGAGCACCGAAGGGAGGTCCATGGGAAGCCGCATCTTACCCGCTTTCGGAAACTTTCGAAAGTTCCTCTACAATCTCGCGAACAACTCCCCGCCCTCTTGCAACTTCATCCGGCGCAAACGAAATCGCCCCCACTACGGCATGACCGCCGCCGCCGTAACGTTCGCAGATGGTGGCGATGTTGTGACGGCGCGGCCGCGGAGCCCACGGGTTTGAGCCGACGGAAATCTTGGTGCGTTGCGGCGCGCGCGTCAACGCGACTGTGTAGGTCGCCTCGGGAAACAGATAGTACGGAATGAACTTGTTGAAGCCTTCGTATCCTTCGTCCACCAGATCGAATTCGACCACGTCGTTCCGGCAAGTTGCTTTGCGCTGGATTGCTTCGAGAGTTTCGCGATGCAGCTGCAAAATTGGTTGAAATCTCTTTTGCACCTCCGCACTGGTCGCAACCTGCTGCAGCGACTTCTGCGTCAGTTCGCGAATGATCTGTTCGATGAACGATTCGTCCGGCGTGCCCTCGATCACCTGCATCAGCTGCAACGCCGGCTCTTTCAATTCGACGCACTGCGCGGCTGATTCATAAAACGCGCCATCGATGATGTGCGCCCAGTGAATTAAGTCGCGCAGAGGTTCGGCATTAAAACCAAACTTCTCCTGCGCGACATCGGCGATAAATTCAGTGCACGATTTGCGCGTCGCGTCGAGAAACTTTGTCCCTGAAGTGTCCGCGCGAAAATGCGCTTCGTCTGCGGGCGTCAGGAATGCAGACTGATGATGATCGAACCACCAGTTCAATTTGTCGGAAGTTGAATACTTGAAATCGACGATTGCATTTTCGTCGCCGTCGAACATCGACTCGTCGAACAGCAGATTGTTAGGCCGGTGAAGCAAGCCTGCGTACGTCACCTCTGCATTCGGGTGGATGCGCTCGAGGTAGAAACGCGAAAAGGTCGCCGCCGAAGCGACGCCATCGAAACAGTGACCATGGTAAAGGACGCGAAGTTTCATAAGCGCAAAAAGCCGGACATCTTAGCAATTTCGGCGGACGAGACGCCAGTTGACCCGGTATGCGACACAAAAACAAAGCGGCGAAGCTTTTGCTTCGCCGCCGATTAGGGCTTCCCATAATTAGATCCTGCTTCAACTCTGAGCCGGTTCGGGCGCGCGCCCACTTCGTTTCCGCTTGCGCACGGCTCTGGCAACGCCAAAGACTCCGGTGCCCAGTAAAAAGAGCGTGGCAGGTTCTGGTACCGTGGTCTGCTGCGCGGATGTGATTTGCCCGCTCAACGAAATCGTTTGACCAGGGTCGAGCGCGACGTCGTTTACCGTCAACGAAAAACTTCCGTTTCCGCAAGTTGTCTGCTGACCGGGAACGCCACCCGTCGGATCGGGTTCGCAGTTAGTGTCGTTGAAGTTAAAAACGAAGGGTGTCTGATCGAAATCAACAAACAACCCGCCCTGGTTATCACTTCTGACAGTACCGGTTACCGTCGCCACAAAGTTTGCCAGGTTACTACCGCTAATTCCCTGCGGCGCCGTAAAGGTCACATCCAGCGTAAAGGTGGTGTTAAAGAGATTTGGTGCGGTGCTGAGCGAGAGTGAGCCCAGGTTATTAAAGTTAGAACCTGGATTCGGATTACCTCCCAGTCCGCGAAATCCATTCGCCGTAGTACCCGAAAAAGTGGAGTTACTATAGGTCAAACCAGGGACGGTTGCGCTCGCGCCCGGCGCACAACCGGCTCCGAAACAACCATTGGTAAAGCCGGCAATGAACACTTCATCAGCGCGGGCCGAGCCTTCGGTTAATGTAAATGCCGTGAATAGTGCGACAAGCAAGCCCAGGGCCTTCGCCGCCTTCGTCAATGTCCTCATTGTGTCCTCCCGAAAGAATTGGCACCTGCTGACGCGAGTTAACCTGAACCGTAGCCGTGTGCAACGGGCTCCGGCTCTGCTTCGGCTCGCTCGGGGCAAGTAACGATACGAAGAGAACAATTAGATAGAGTTAACTTAAGCTTTAAAAACCCAATGGGAAACAACTTCCAAAATTCATTTTGAGAGGTGAGGTATCGTCACCGGCTGTTGGTGTTTTCACCACGGTAAGCGATGACAAGAATTAGGGTAGCGCCAATTTGGAGGCGCGAAGTGTGATTCTCAGGCTTTGGCACGAGTTGGTACTCCAACTTCGTTAGCCGTCGACACATTAGTTCGCCGCCACCTAACGACGAACAGAATCAAAGCCCCGACTCCAGCCACGATTCCGATCAACTGTGAAGTCGAAAGACCTGTGAGCGTCGTCAATCCCAGGATGTCTCCGCGTGGATCGTCGCGCACAAACTCGATCAGGAAACGAACTGTCGCGTAAATCACCACGTAAGCCAGAATTACCTGACCGCTGAATTTCTTTTTCTTGTGCAGCCACAACAAAAAGAAGAATACGATCAGCATCGCGAACGATTCATAAAGTTGCGTGGGATGCAGGGGAGCATCGGTCGGCACGCCGGTGATGTCATGTCCTGCTTGCGTGAATCGCACGCCCCAGGGCAAGGTCGTGGGCTTGCCCCAGCAGCATCCGGCTGAAAAACATCCCTGCCGCCCGAGCACATTTCCCAGCGCGATTCCCGGCGCGCACGCGTCCGCCGTCTTCCACCAGGGTAATTTCCAGCGACGCATCAGAAAGAACCCGGCGAGCAGCGCGCCAATCAACCCGCCATAAAACACGCCGCCGGATCGCAGGAAATCGAGCGAAAACAGCAGTTTTGGGTTCTGCCGGTACTCAGGCTCGGTAAAAAACATCAGGAGCTTTGAGCCGATCAGCGACGACAGCAGCAGCCACAGACACAAATCGTAAATCTTTTCTTTCGGCAATCCGTCGCGCGCCGCTAACTTTACCGTGATGAAAATCGCGGACAGAAAGGCGAGCGCGAGAAACACTCCATACGTGTTGACAGGAAAACGGCCGAGGCGAAAAAGAATCGGGTACATGAATCAGTGAGCAGTGCGCAGTGGACAGCGAGCAGTTTTCATGAATTTTGGGCGGCGCTGTGTTTCGTCAGTGGCGCGTGCTTTTCCTTGCGACTGCCCAAAACCAGATCGTAAGCCAGCAACAAGGCTCCGAAAGTGATACTCGCGTCAGCAACATTGAATGCGGGCCAATGATAATCACCGGCGTGCAGCAGAATGAAATCGATCACAAAGCCGAGACGCACGCGATCGGTCAGGTTTCCGACAATGCCGGCCAGCAGCAGCGCGGATGCTCCCAGGATGCGGTCGTCGTTTCGTGGCGTGCGAAAGAAATAGAAGAGCACGGCCACGGCGGCGATCGCCGCCAGCACGACAAAGAACCAGCGCCCGAACGCGCCGCCTTCCTGCAATTGACCAAACGCGATGCCGCGATTTTCGGCGTAGACAAAATCAAGGACACCGCGAATCACCGTGATGTCCAGAAAACGAACTCGCCGCACGGCCCAGGCTTTACTCGATTGATCGACGAGATAAATGCCGCATGCGCAAATCAAATAACCGATGCGCCAGGCAATGCGTGTCCGTCCCGATGATGGTTTGAGATCGTTCATGGCTCTGAAATTCCTGGCGCCGAATGTGATACCAGCCGCGTAGCGGCGAGATATTTATAGAACCAGAACAGAAC
>DATNEI010000109.1:0-36022 GCA_035606795.1 Pyrinomonadaceae bacterium | reverse complement strand
CCACCTCTGCCGCCCGTTTCACGGGCTTAGATCTGTTATTTGCGCTTAACCCAGCACTAAAAGTGCTGGGCTATTTTCACATGTCCGCTTCGCGGACGAACAAGATGGAAGCAACCACCGAAACAACTTCAACACTTCAATCGACGCTGCAGACGGTTCTCAACAGCGACGAATTTCGCAGTGTACTCGATCAAATCCGGGGTGGCGCACGTGTTGTTTCCATCAGCGGGCTGGTGGCGGCGCCAGGACGCGCCCTGGTGCTGGCAGCCCTCCAACGCGAAACGGCTAAGCAATTCGCTGTCGTCGTGCCGGCGCAACGCGATCTTGAAAATTGGCAGCGTGACATTGAGTTCTGGTATTGCGCGCTGCGTGGCGTGACCCAGTGCGAAGACTCGGTCGCGATCCTGCCCGCTTCGGAAAGCGATCCCTACGCCGGCGGGTCGCCGCATGCCGAAACTCTCGAACGCCGCGCCCTCGCATTGTGGCGTTTGGCTCGCAGCCAACCCAGTGGCACGGGCGTCCCGCCCATGAGTCACGCGCAGGATGCGCGGGCCACCGATTTCGTTCTGTTGACTTCGCGCGCTATTGCGCGGCGCACGGTTTTGCCGGCCGAGATTGTGAAAGCGGGCGCCGTGCTGCGACGCGATGAAGATCATTCGCCGGAAGAACTTGTCGACAAACTGATGGCCGGCGGTTATGTGCGCGAGGATCCGGTTGCCGCCGTCGGCGAATTTTCGATGCGCGGGGGCATTCTTGATGTATGGCCGCCGGGACGCGAGGCTCCGGCTCGGATAGAATTTTTCGGCGACACGGTTGATTCGATTCGCGAGTTCGATCCGGAGAGCCAACTTTCCACCACGCAACTGCACGAAATCGAAATTGGGCCCATGCGCGAGCTGATCGTGCGCGCGGCGGATTTTCGTGAATGGGCTTCTCACGCGCGCCTGCGCTGGCGCGACGCGCGATTCGCGCGCAGCCTTCGCGATCGCACCGTTTACGCTGATGAAGGCGAGAGCTTTCCAGGGTGGGAATGGCTGATTTCGGCCGGACGGGAAGCGTACGGCAGTGCTTTAGACTATTTGAAAGATGCGGTGCTGGTGATCGACGAGCCGGTCGCAGTCGAGAGCTATCTCTCCAGCGCCTTTCAAACTTTGGCGGATCGTTTTGCCGACAACGACGCGGCGGACGATCTTGGATTGCGGCCGGAAGAGCTTTACCTCACTGCCGAAGAATTGCGCGCCGAGATTGATGCGCTGCAGCGTGTGGAATTGCGTGCGCTGGGCCGGACCGCCGTGAAGTTTGATCAGGAACTAGCGCTCGATGCCGAGCAGCCGAAAATTTCCGTCGGCAAAGAACGTGCACCGAAGAAGCCTCTATTTCTGTTTCCGAACGTAGACCGCCCCGCGCGTTTAGAGTCGGGACTTGTCCCGACAGGCCGCACAAGTGCGGCCTCTAAACATGAAGGTGAGGGAGAGATCGATTGGAAAGCTCAATCCGTAATGCGTTATCACGGACGGCTTCCTGATCTTGCGCGCGACGTAATTGCCCGACGCGCGAATTCGAATGCCACGACCCTGTTCGTGATGCCCAGTCGCGGCGTTACTGAGCGCGTCACCGAAATCCTGCGCGAATACGAAGTGAACGCGCGCCTCACTTTATTCGCCGATCAATCGCAAGACGCGGCCTCAGTTGATGCGATCGTCACGTTCGGCAAACTCTCGGGCGGATTCGAGCTAATCGGTACCCACGCTTCGGGCATGCAGGACGCCGGCGGCGTGCGTACCTCGCTGGTCGTGCATGTCGAGGCCGATTTGTTCGACGAAGCGGCTGAGCCGGCCATCGAACGAAGGAGCGCGGCCATCAAGCGGGAGAAAAAACGGCGCGCGCGGGCCGACGCGTTTCTTTCCGACTTCCGCGATCTGAAAGTGGACGACTTCGTCGTCCACATCGATCACGGCATCGCGCGCTTCGGGGGTTTAGTCACACTCGATCTTGGTCCATTGCAACCCACGGCCGCCGTCGCGGCTCCCAAGCGCGGCGAGTTCATGCTGCTTTATTACGCCGACGAAGCGAAGCTCTACGTTCCCGTCGAGCGCCTCGATCTGGTGCAGCGTTACTCGAGCGCGGAAGGACATCAGCCGGCCCTCGACAAACTCGGCGGCATTGGTTGGCTAAAAACAAAGGCGAAAGCCAAGCGCGCGATGCGCGACATGGCCGACGAACTGCTTCGCCTGTACGCCGAACGGAAATTGGTCCAGGGCCATTCATTTCCGCCCGACGCGCCCTGGCAACGCGAATTTGAAGAAGGCTTCGAATACACGCTGACGCCGGATCAGGAAACGGCGATCGAAGACGTTAAGAATGATATGGAAACCGGAACGCCGATGGATCGCCTGCTGTGTGGCGACGTCGGCTATGGCAAGACCGAAGTCGCAATGCGCGCTGCCTTCAAGGCAGTCATGGACGGCAAACAGACTGCGGTGCTGACGCCCACGACTGTGCTCGCCTATCAGCACTTCGAAACGTTTCGTCAGCGGTTCGCCGCTTTTCCAGTGAAGGTCGAGCTCCTGTCGCGTTTTCGTTCGCCGAAAGAACAGAGGGAAGTGGTCAAGCGCGTGGAAGGCGGCGAGGTCGATGTGGTAATTGGCACGCATCGAATGCTTTCGAAGGATGTGAACTTTCGCGATCTCGGCTTGGTGGTCGTCGATGAAGAGCAGCGATTCGGCGTAGCGCACAAAGAGCGGTTGAAGCAACTCAAGAAGCGCGTGGACGTGCTCACGCTTTCCGCGACTCCGATTCCGCGAACTCTGAACATGTCGCTGAGCGGCTTGCGCGATATGTCTCTGATCGAGACTGCGCCCAGCGATCGCCTGGCAATTCAAACCCAGGTGGTGCAGTCATCGGATGCGGTTATTAAGTCCGCGATTGAACTGGAACTCGCGCGCGGTGGTCAGGTCTTTTTCATTCACAATCGGGTCGAGTCGATTGAGACGATTGCGGCCCTGGTTCAGCGTCTGGTGCCGAAGTGTCGGATTGCTGTAGGCCACGGCAAGATGAATGAGAAAGAGATGGAGCGCGTCATGCTGGATTTCATTGATTACAAATATGATGTGCTCGTAGCCACGACGATTATTGAGAACGGAATAGACATCCCGCGCGCGAACACCATCATCATAAATCGCGCCGATACATACGGTCTTTCTCAGCTTTATCAGTTGCGCGGGCGGGTCGGCCGCTCGAATCGCCGGGCTTATGCATATCTTTTGATTCCGGCGGAACAGGAGCTTTCGCCGATTGCCCGCCGGCGGCTGGCGGCGATACGTGAGTTTTCGGAATTAGGCGCGGGCTTTAGGATTGCGGCTCTGGATTTGGAATTGAGGGGCGCCGGCAATTTGCTCGGCGGACAGCAATCCGGCCACATGGACGCGCTCGGGTTCGACCTCTACACGCAGATGCTCGAGCGTACTGTCGCTGAGTTGCGCGGCGAACAGGTCGAAGACGAAACGAGCGTCACCATCAATGTGGGCGTGGACGTGGCCATTCCCGAAACTTACATCAGCGATATGGGACAGCGTTTGCGGACTTACAAACGCGTTTCGTCGGCGCGCGACGAAGACGCGTTGTCGGCAATTCGAACTGAAACGGAAGACCGATACGGGCGCGTGCCGGAATCAGTCGAAAGCCTGTTTGCGTATGCGCGACTGCGTCAGACGGCCGAAGACGTCGGCGTCATCTCGATCGACCGAATGCCGGGCGGAATCGCCATTAAATTGAGCGAAAAAGCGCGGGTAGCGCCGGAAAAGTTGATGGAAATGGTCAGGGTTCGCGAGGGCGCAACCTTCACTCCCAGCGGGGTTTTGCGGCTGGAACTGAACGAAGACGAGCGCGACGAGGTACTGGCGGTGGCGCGCCGCGTGTTGCTGCAAATCCGCAGCGACGGTTAGAATTGATCAAATTTGAAAGCGCCGTCAGGCGCGGAATGTTTATAGCCAGTGAGGCTCTGCAGGATCATAGCTCCTTTAGGAGCGGGAATGTCACGCTCCTAAAGGAGCTTTGGGCATCCTACGGTGACGAAACAAGCGATAAACATTTCGCTCCTCCGGAGCGACTTAAGGAGTACTAAATGAAATTCAAAATGCTCACTGCTGCGCTGTCTGTAACCGCGGCTGTTTTGTTTTTGCCCTCACTGGCTTTCGCCCAGGAAGGCGAGCCGGTCGTCGTCGATGAAGTCATTGCGCAGGTGAATGACGGCGTAGTCACACTTTCGCAGTTGAAGCGCGAAATGAAAGAGCGCGTGGACACTTTGAAGCAGCAGGGCATGCCCGAGCAGCAGGCCCAGGCCGAAGTTGAAAAGCGCAAGGCCGAACTGATCGCTACGCTCATCAACGAAGAACTCTTGCTGCAAAAAGGAAAGGAACTCGATCTGAGCGAGCGCGTCGAAGCTCAGGTAAACAAGCGCATGCTGGAAGTCGCGAAGGAGAACAAGATTCCTTCGATCGAGAAACTGGAAGAAGCCATGCGCCAGTCAGGCGTGGACCCGGTGACGACGCGACAGACAATGCGCGTCGAAATGATGAAGCAGGCCGTGTTGGAGAACGAAGTCGATTCGAAACTTTTTTATGGCCTGAGCATGGACGAGCTGCGCAAGTATTTCGATGCGCATAAAGACAAGTTCACCAAGCCGGAAACGGTTGAGCTTTCCGAGATCTTCCTGAGTCTGGCCGGGAAAAACGAAGCTGAAGTGAAAGCAACTGCAACCAAGTTGGTCGCACAAATTCGCGGCGGCGCAGATTTTGGAACTCTGGCGAGTGCCTATTCGGAACGCAGCAAGGAAAGCAAAGGCAAAGTCGGGCTTTTCGAAGTTCCAGATCTGAGGCCGGACCTGGCCGCGGCCGTCAAGAATGTTCAGGTCGGCGGCGTGAGCGAGCCGCTGAAAACCGATGAGGGCTACCAGATTCTGCGCGTTGACGCCCGCACGCCCGGCTCAAACACCCCGACGTTCAATGAAAACAACGTGCGTCAGGCCATCACAATCGAGCGTCTGCCGAAAGAGCGCGAGACCTACATGCAGCAACTGCTCAACGACGCGTATGTGAACATCGCCGAAACGTATCGCGCTGCGGTGACGCCTTTGCTCAAGATTGTGCCGCCGGCAGCGGCCACCAAGACAGCCCCGAAAAAGGACAAGAAAGATAAGAACGCCAAACCCTAGTCGCCGCAAAGAGGTAAGAGCAAAGGGCAAAGGGCCGAGCCAATCAAGCTTGACTCTTTGCCCTTAGCGCTTTGCTCTTTGCTCTGCCCTAGCTCTTAGCCCTTAGCTCTTTGCTCTTAGCTCTTAGCTCTTAGCTCTTTGCTCTTTGCTCTTTGCTCTTCTTAGCCCTTAGCTCTTCGCTCTTTGCTCTTTGCTCTTAGCTCTTACCGCTTTGCCGTTTGCCGTTTGCCGCTGTGCGTCTCGATTTATTTCTAAAAGTCAGTCGCCTTTGCCCGCGCCGCACGATAGCTCAGAAGCTTTGTGACGCGGGTTTTGTTCTGCTCAACGGACGCGTTGCTAAGTCCGCACATGAAGTCAAAGCAGGCGACGAAATCATGATCCGCACAACGAGTTCCGAGATCGTCTCACGGGTCTTGTCTGTTCCTGATTCGCGCAACGTGTCGCGGCGCGATGCAAAGTCACTCGTTGAGATAGTTAGCCGGAAGGAACTGAATCTGTAGTTGAAGGTTCGGAAGAATTCGCCGCTGTGATACTCCTGCGATAATTACACCGCATAATCTTTTCCCATCGCTGTCCGATTATCGAGCGCGTCACCGAGAATCGGTAAAGTCGCCTAAATTCCTTTTCTCAATCTTTCATAGAGTTTTTTACGGCACCCACGCCTGGACCGCAAGGAAACCGTTGGCATATCTGTTGCTGCCATCGTCATGAATTTTCGCAGCCGTGTGACGGTGCAATTTGTGAGGTCAGGAACATGAACATACTTAGTGGATTCTTCAAAGAAGATTTGGCGATTGATTTAGGAACAGTCAATACGATTGTCTACACACCGGCGCAAGGCGTCGTTTTGAACGAACCATCGGTCGTTGCCATAAACAAACACACTCGCGAAGTTGTTTCGGTTGGCCAACCGGCTTTGCGGTTACTAGGCCGTGAACCCAACGATATGGAAGTCCTGCGGCCGTTGCGACGCGGGGCGATCGACAACTTTGAAGTTTCGCAGCAATTTCTCTGCGCAGTTATCAGCCGCGTGCAGAATCATGACCACCCAAAACGAAGTCACCTGGTGATTGGCGTTCCCGGGTCGTCAACGCCTCTGGAGCGACGCTCAGTCAAAGATGCGGCGCGCGATGCGAAAGCCGGTCGCGTTGATTTAATCGACGAGGGATTGGCCGCGGCCTTGGGCGCGGGAATTACTTTTGAAGACGAGCACGCCCGGATGGTGATTGATATTGGCGGCGGCACGACCAACATCGCGATCCTCGCCTCGGGCGGAGTCGTCAACTCAGTGAGTTTGCCGGCGGCCGGAAACGCGATGGACGATGCCATTCGCGACTATCTGCGTATTCGTTACGCGGTCGTGTTTGGCGAGCGGACGATTGAGTACGTGAAACGTGAATTGGGTTCGGCTTCAATGGACGGAGATTCATTCGGCCGCGAGCTGGAAATCGTCGGCAAGCAACTCGCAAATGGGGCTGCCTTGCCCGTGACCATCAGCGCTCACGAAGTGCGGCAGGCACTCGAGCAGGTGCTGTCGGAAATCATCTCCGCGGTCCGGCGGGTAATTGAAGACGCCACGCCTGATGTCACCGCTGATATTTATTATTCCGGACTGATTTTGACGGGCGGCGGCGCGCTGCTTCACGGCCTGCCGGAACGTCTGCAAAACGACTTGCACTTGAAAGTGACGGTGCCCGCTGATCCATTGACCACCGTGGCCCTGGGGGCCGGGCGATTGCTGGAAGAACCAGACCGCCTGCAACGCGCTTCACTGCGTCTGGATGCGCCGGCTTGGGAACAAGCCGAAAAGATGGCCGTGAACTGGTAAGACAAGCCAGTTGGCTTGCTTGGCTGCGGCTATGCCGACTGATATGCGGAAGGCCTTTGGCCTTCCGGAAAGTTTGAATACCTTCGGGCTACGCCCATTCTAAGGGCGTAGCCCAATCCTCATTAGCGCTCGCCGGAAGCGCATAGCACTTCCGCACATCGGACGGCATAGCCTGTCTCCGCGAACTCGCATCACTGCTCGCTAAGGACCGCATGAGGTAAAATCTCGTGTGGCTTTTTTATGAGTGAGATTCGTTCATTCAAGATTCGGGACATCGAAATCAATCCGCCACTGGTGCTCTCGCCGATGGCCGGTGTAACCGACATTTCCTTTCGCCGTCTGCTGAAGCAGCGTGGCGGTATCGGTCTGACTGTGTCGGAATTTATTTCCGTCGAGGGCCTGACGCGCAACAATCCCAAGTCGAAACGGCAGATGCGTTTCTACGAGAACGAACGCCCGTTCGCGGTGCAAATTTTCGGCGGCCAGCCAGAACGCATGCGCATGGCGGCAGAGATGGCTGAAGAAGTCGGCGCAGATATTCTGGATATCAACTGCGGCTGTCCCGCGCCGAAGGTTGTGAAGCACGGGGGCGGTTCCGGATTGCTGCGCGACTTGCCCCGCCTGGAAATAATTCTGAAAGAGATCAAGAAAGCGATCACCATTCCCTTGACGATCAAGATTCGCGCCGGTTATTCGGAAAGCACGATTAATGCCATCGACACGGCGAAGCTGGCCGAAGACTGCGGCGTCGAGCACATCGCGCTGCATGGCCGCACGAAAGAGCAAGGCTATCGCGGTCTGGCGAACTGGGATCTGGTGCGCGAGATCAAACGCGTCGTTAAGGTTCCGGTGTCGGGCAGCGGGGACGTGACCAACATCCAACAAGCGTTCGATCGCTTTCGCGATACCGGCTGCGACGGCGTTCTAATCGGGCGGGGCGCGATGGCTAACCCGTGGATTTTCCGGCAGATTGAAGACACGATGCACGGACGCGAGCCGTTTCAGCCCACGCTGGAAGACAAACGCGCTTTACTGCTGGAATACTTTGAAATGCTTCAGCAGGACATGCCGAAGCTGGCAGCGATTGGCAGAATGAAGCAGTTGGCCGGGCAATTCACGCGCGGTTTGCAAGGCGGCGCACTGTTTCGCACCGCGCTTTATCACTCACACTCGGTCGAAGAGATTCTCGATCGGATATCCGAATACTTCGAAACGATTACTGCGGGGAAGCCGTACTTCGGGGAGGCTGGACCACCCCAGGAGTTGGTCGAGGCGCCGGTGTTGGATTCGTGCGAGGCAGCGGCGTAACGACAGGATTCGCCGGATTCGCAGGAGGCTCGGGACTAACTACTCGAGGTGTCGGACTGGTAGCGGGGCGAGATCGCAGTGCACGATTCACGGGCGCTGGCGGCACAACTTCATCAACACTCAAGCTCGCCGTCATAGTCGACTCAGCCGCTCCCGTATTCAAGTTCACCGCTGCCGGATAGCCTTTGGTCGCCAACGCGGCAATCTGAATCACAAACTCTCGCTGACTGCGCAATTTTTTCTGGTGCTGCAATTCGGCCTTCCGTGCGGCCGCGGCGGCAGCGCGATCCGCTGCACTCGCATTCGCCGGCAGTGGAGCAGGCGTCGTTTGTTTTTTTGGACGCCCAGACACAATGTTCAGAGCCTCCGTTACTTGCGACTTCTCGTCCTCTGACAACTTATCAAAACTCAGTCCATTTGCTTCCAGTACCGCGCGCAAATTCTCTTCGGTATTGGTCTTTAGGTTGTAAACGTCGCGATAGATGTGGAGCTTGCCGTCCTGCGCGACGATGGTTTCGTAACGCAGCTCGACCGGCACGACTTGCGCAAGCTTCACTGCCTGCGTACGCGTTGGTCTCCTCAGGTATGCGCGGATCGTTTCTGACGACAACTGAGTGCCGGTCGCATCAGCCAGCACTTTGGCGAAGTCCTTCACCTGCTCGTTCGTCATCCCGACGCAGCCATGCGAGGCAAAATTGCCAATTTTCGCGAGCGGCTTGCCGCCGTGAATCAAGTTGGCGCCGCCGATGGGAATCTTGATTGGCCCCAACGGATTGCCCTTCGCGCCGGCCGGCACAACCTCGCCCGGGTTCGAGGCCCAGGATTCGTTCGGTTGGGTCCAGGTCGGATTGAAGATGATCATCTCAGCTTTGCGAAAGCCTCGCGGCAATTGAAACTCCGGATAGCCAATCCCGATTTTGTATGACTTGACCAGGGCGCCATCGCGGAAAAGATCCATGCGAAACGCCGGGATGTTCACGACGATGCGGGTGTCATGGGGAACTGCATTCGGCCCGGGTAACATCGTCGGCTCAACCTTTGGGGTAGTCTGACTCTCGGAATTGGGAGCAATCGTCTGCGCCTGTGCGGCCGCAGTAATGGCCGGACCGGGAGACGATGGCCCACGCTGACAAGAGATTGATGACAGTGCGCTGATGATGGCGACTAATACGAGCTTGCTGGGGGATTTCATATCAGGGGAATTAACTCACTTCCGCGCAGTATAACCTACCGGCGCAACCACGCCAGTTTTTTGTGGCGCGCCACACCAGCCACGACGAAAGAGCGTAGGCATTTTGCGGCCGGGGTTTTAGGTGGCACGCGCATCTTGCGCGTGATTCACGGGCGGGACGCCCGTGCCACTTTGTAAGATCAGCCCAAAATCCTCGACAGGACCAGCGAAATCGGTATAATGGCGCGCGTTTACGAAACAACTCCCCTTAGCAGTCAGAACCAAAACGATTTAGCAGTTCAGCTTTCACGCTGGAGGAGCGCATGGCCGATGCTGGCGCAGTAGCCGAAAAGAAATCGACCGGGTTTATTCGCGGTCTAGGTTTGCTCGATTCGACGATGATCGTTGCCGGATCCATGATTGGTTCCGGCATTTTTATTGTCTCCGGTGGTATTTCCAAACAGGTTGGATCACCCGGATGGCTGCTGGTTGTCTGGCTCGTGACGGGATTGCTGACCATGATGGCGGCGCTCAGTTACGGCGAACTGGCGGCGATGATGCCGAAGGCCGGCGGACAGTATGTCTACCTCCGCGAGGCGTTTTCGCCAATGTGGGGGTTCCTCTACGGTTGGACATTATTTCTCGTCATTCAAACCGGCACGATTGCCGCGGTGGCAGTGGGATTCGCGCGCTATCTCGGAATTCTGGTCCCGTCGATCGGCGAAGAAAAGTACCTCATCGCGCCTAAGCAACTCTTTGGGAGCTACGCCATTTCGCTTTCCACGGCGCAAGTAGTCGCAATTCTGATGATCGTGCTGCTGACGTTCATGAACACCCAGGGGTTAAAACTTGGGAAGCTGGTTCAGAACTCTTTTACGACAGCAAAGCTCGCCGCATTGTTTGGACTGATCGTGCTCGGCGTTTTGATTGGGCTCATCTCGCACGGCGACATAGCGCGCGCCAACTTCGGAAACTTTTGGGGCGTGCGTGGAGCGTTGGACGACTTTGGTGGCGGATTGACGGCGGCGACGGCCTTCGGTTTGTTTGTCGGTATTTGCGTGGCCCAGACGGGCTCGCTGTTTTCGGCCGACGCCTGGAACAACATTACCTTCACTGCCGGTGAAGTAAAAAATCCGAAACGCAATATTCCGCTCGCGCTCGCCTTCGGCACCGGGATCGTAATCACGTTGTACCTGCTGGCGAACGTCGCTTACCTGGTGACGCTGCCATTCGACAAAATCCAAGGCGCATCACGTGTAGCTTCAGACACAGCGAATGTTATCTTTCCCGGCAAGGGCGCGATCATCATGGCCGTCGCGTTTTTGATCTCGACGTTCGGCTGCAACAACGGATTGATTCTGGCGGGCGCGCGCGCGTACTACGCAATGGCGCGCGACGGATTGTTCTTCCGTAAATCCGGAATGCTGAATCACAAGCACGTGCCCGGTTGGGGTTTGCTGATTCAGGGAATTTGGGCCGCGCTGCTGGTGTTGCCGCGCACCGTCAAGACCGATGCTGCGGGCGTCGTTACTTACGGAAACCTTTACGGCAATCTTCTTGATTATGTAATTTCTGCGGCGTTGATTTTCTACATTTTAACGATCGCCGGAATCTTTCGCTTGCGACAGACCAGGCCCAATGCCGAGCGGCCTTACAAAGCTTTTGGTTATCCCATCATTCCGCTCCTTTACATCGTCGGCGCGGCAGTCATACTTGTAGTGCTTTTCATTTATCAAACGGCCACCACATGGCCGGGACTGATAATCGCGTTGAGCGGAATACCCGCTTATCTCATTTGGAAGAGGGTCGGCACTGCAATGCCTGAAGAGGGTTCCGTCTCTGAAAGCGCGGCGGCGTCGCAGGGCGAATACTAAGTGGCACAGGCTTCGAGTCTGTGCGGCTTTGATCTAAATTTACTTATCAGTCACCGACTGAAGTCTGTACCACATTTGTAGCGGAGGATTCTGAATGGCTAACCAACTGTTTAGGACCAAACCACTCAGCATGTTGCTGGCGGAAGAAGCAGGCAGTCACCGTCTGCGGCGCGTTCTGGGCCCGGTCCAACTTACGGCACTTGGCGTCGGCGCGATTATCGGCACCGGCATCTTCATTCTGACCGGCGTCGCCGCGCACGATCGCACGGGACCGGCGTTGATGTTGTCTTTCGTGATGGCCGGACTGGCCTGCGTGTTCGCGGCACTCTGCTATGCAGAGTTTGCTTCCATGGTACCGGTCGCCGGTTCAGCTTACACCTATGCGTACGCCACGCTGGGCGAGTTGTTTGCCTGGATCATCGGCTGGGACTTGATCCTTGAATACGCGGTTGGTTCAGCCACGGTGGCCCATGGATGGTCAGCGCACTTTCAGGAGTTCATCCCGATTTTCCACGAAGGCCTTTCGTGGATACCGGCGAAGATACCTGAGATTTTTCGCTCGGCGCCGGTCAATTATTGTGTGAGCGTTGGCAAGGGTTGTCCTCATACGGGATTTGTCGCCACCGGATCGTATTTCGATCTGCCGGCGGTGCTAATCACGTTTATTCTCACGATCGTTCTCGTCAAGGGAATCAAAGAGAGCGCCAGCTTCAATGCTGTCATGGTCGCCGTGAAGCTGGTTATCGTGCTGATGGTTATCGCTATCGGCGGTTACCTGGTTCTGACCGTTTATGGCACGAGCAACTGGCACCCATTCGCACCTTATGGCTATACAGGTGTGAGCTTCTTTGGCAAGACGATTCTCGGTGGCCACGCGGCGGGAGGCGAGCCGCTGGGCATGTTCGCGGGCGCCGCGATCATTTTCTTTGCCTACATCGGGTTCGATTCCGTTTCAGTCCATTCGGAAGAAGCTCGTGAACCCGCCAAGGATGTTCCTAAAGGCATCATCTACTCACTAATCATCTGCACCATCCTTTACATTGCCGTCTCGGCAGTGTTGACCGGAATGGTTCCTTATAAAGACATCAATATCGATGCTCCGGTCGTTGATGCTTTCAAACGTGCCGGGCTCGTGTGGATGCAGTACCTCGTCGCCGCGGGGGCCATGACGGGTATTACCTCAGTGCTGCTCGTGATGATGTTGAGTCAGCCGCGCGTGATGCTGGCTCTGGGACGTGATGGCTTGGTGCCGAACAGTTTCTTTGGCGACGTGCATCCGAAATGGCGCACGCCCTGGAAGTCAACCATCCTGACCGGACTATTTGTCGCAGCCATGGCTGGTTTCATCCCGCTCAGCATTCTCGCGGAAATGACCAGCATCGGAACTCTGTTCGCGTTCGTAATCGTATGCGGTGCCGTCCTGGTCATGCGCAGGACAAATCCGAATGCGCATCGCCCCTTCCGCGCGCCATTCGTTCCGCTGGTTCCCATCCTCGGAATCGCCACGTGCCTGCTGCTGATGTTCTCGCTGCCGGCAGAGAATTGGTATCGGCTGATAATTTGGCTGCTGATTGGATTGGTGATCTACTTCGCATACGGCCGTCGCCATAGCGTGATGGCCCGTCATACTGCGCATGAGATCGCCACCCACGGAGTCTCGCCCGCCGGCCAGGCCGTCGGTGATCCAGACGCGCCGCCCAGCAGTCCGGCAGATCCGGTCGATTCGCGCATTAAGTAAACAAACCTATAAACGAAAAGTGAACTTGGGCTGAACGATCAATTCGTTCAGCCCTTTTTTTGTGATTAGAGATTGCGGCTGGCGAGTACTTCACGCGCCGCGGCGCGATCACCGTTCGAGCTGATGCGACGTGGCGCGTCGAAATACTTCAAACGAAATCCGAGTTGCCGGTAGAGTCGAACAATTCGCGGCGTCGCCTGATTGGATAGCAACACCGGGCCGCGGTGACTCGCTAGCCACTCTGCCGTTCTCACTTGATCATCCCATGAGAATCCGCCGGCGCTGTATGTAGTGAACTCCACATCGTACGGAGGGTCCGCATAGATGAAATCATCACGGTGAACGTCTAAGCGCTCCAAATCTTTGTTGGTGAACTTCCAGTGACGAAATAAAGAGCGATAAGGAAGAAACGACTTTGTGTAAGTGACAGTCTTGTACTTGCCGAATGGCACGTTGAATTCGCCACTTCGATTGAAACGGCAGAGGCCGTTGTAGCAACTGCGATTCAAATAATAAAACAGTTGCGCCGCCTCAGATGATTTCGCACCGCCGTTGTTTACTAACTGGTTAAATAGTGCGCGATGCGCATAGAACAGTCCTTCTTCGTAACGAGCATCAATGGTTAGTGCCAACCCGCGCTGCACTTGCCGATAGAAATTCACCAGGTGCGGGTTTACATCGTTCAGCAGCGCGTGCTTCGGCCGCAGGCCCAGCGCCATCGCTAATCCGCCGCAGAACGGCTCGACATAGCGACGATGTTCATGTGGTCGCCAGATCGGCTGGACATGCGGCAGCAGCCAACGTTTACCTCCCGCCCATTTAAGCGGCGGCGTCAACGCATCAGCTTGTGATTGGGAGGTTGGTGCCGGAGGAGAGACTCGAACTCTCATGAGGAGTGAACCTCGCCAGATTTTGAGTCTGGTGCGTATACCAATTTCGCCACTCCGGCTTGCGGAACTAACTCTTAAGACGACAGTCAGGCCATATTAGATAGCCGGGAGTTGAACGTCAACTTCACACCGCGGCGCAAACCTCAACGCCCAAAGTCTCTAATTATAAGAAAAACGAGGACATTTCAAGGCGTGCAAAAACATGTTGGCCGCGCGCCAGGCGGTGTTGTACAATCGACCGGCCAGCCTAAGACTGGCCCCTTCTGTCTTTTCGTAGGGAACATAGAACCCGTAAGCCGACCTCGCCGCGTCTTTTTTGTTTCCCGCGTCACGCTCCTCCGGCAATGTCGAATCTTATGCCCAAGTCCGTACACCCTCGCCTCTTAATCGTTGACGATGAAGCCGCCGTGCGCGGTGTGCTTCACGATCTGCTGGAACGGTCATACGACTGTGCCGAAGCATCGTCGGCGGAAGAAGCGCTGGCTCTGCTCCGCGTCAATCCGTACGAACTCGTGATTAGCGACATCACGATGGCTGGAATGAGCGGGCTGGAAATGATTCCTCACATCAAAGCCATTTCTCCCGATAGCGTTATCGTCATGGTGAGCGGCATGCAGACGGTGGAGAGCGCGATCAACGCGCTGCGTCTGGGAGCGTTCGACTACTTGATGAAGCCGTTCGATCTGCGTCAGGTCGAAGCAGCTATCGAACGCGCTTACGATTACCACCAGCTGATCGTGGCGAAGCAGCTTTATGAAAATCATCTCGAGGAACTGGTCGATCTTCGCACCGCGGAATTGGATCAGGCGCTGGGTTCGCTCGAGAATGCGTACCGTTCCACTCTGCAGGCTTTGACCGCGGCTCTCGAAACCAGAGACGCCGAAACGCATGGACATTCAGAGCGCGTGGTTACCTTTAGTTTGCGTTTGGGTCGCGAGTACGGCCTGAACGCCACGGAAATGAAAGCTCTGGAATTTGGATCGCTGCTGCACGACATTGGCAAGATTGGCGTGCCCGATGCGATCCTGCGCAAGCCCGCCAAGCTAACCGAAGAAGAGTGGGAACGCATGCGCGAACATCCACTGCACGGTCAGCAGATTCTGCGCGACATAAACTTTCTCGAAGGTGCAGCCAGAGTTGTGGCGCAGCATCATGAAAAGTGGGATGGCTCGGGTTATCCGCTCGGATTGAAAGCCGAAGAGATCGACATCTGCGCGCGCATTTTTGCGGTGGCGGATGCGTTCGATGCCATCACCAGCGATCGCGTGTATCGAAAAGCGCAATCATATGACGCCGCCGCGCGCGAGCTGGACGAATGGGCCAATCGCCAATTCGACCCGAAAGTTGTCGAAGCATTTCATCGCGTACCGAAAGAAGACTGGGAAGTACTGCGTCTTCGTTCGTTGATGCGAGAACGCAGCGCGTCCGATTGGCGGCCTGTCGGAGTTTCTATCGAATCAAAACTGAATGCGCCGATAAGTTAGAGTGTTAAGAGTTCAACCTTTAGTTTGCACAGTCGCAAATCCAAGCCTGCACTCTTCAAAACTATTCCTGCGCCGGAACTACATATCCTTTTCGGCTTCTGAGGTAGAGACCTGCGCGACGCGATACAACTTCGACACGCCGGTATTCGGCTGTTTTGGCGGCTGACAAAGGTCGCGTCGGTCGATAGGTGATCACGTACTGGGCGCCAATGTCGCGAGTGATTGAATCGGCTTGGGCGAGCAAGTCTTCCGGCGTTTCGGAAATAATGATTCGCCCGCCGCTGTCTTCAGCAATCTCTGTCAGTTTTTGCTCTGCGGCCTTCGTGGCGCGCTCGTATTCTTTCCGTTTCCGGCGCATCGGCTCGTCGGTGTCAATCGATCCAATTTTAAAAACTGGAGTACGTGTGGCGCCCGGGGGTAACCTCGGATCACCATTCGCTACCGGATTGGTTTTCGGATTGCTGTCGCGCTGCACGCCATCGCCCCCGCGGACGATCTTGTTATTTGTTTGCAGCGTGGTCCGCGCCAGAGCTGTGTAGCTGATGACGTGCACAGTCACCTGGACAGAATTCAATTGTCTTATCGCTTCTGAGAGCGAAATGCGGCCGCCCGGAGCTTCCACGCCATCCGTAATGAGAACGATGTGTCGTGTTCCCGGCGGCGTATCTTTGAATTGCGCTGACGCCGCGGCAATCGCATCCGTCAGCCGGCTGTTTTTGCCTGCGATCAATTTTCCCTTGGGCGCAAGTACTCTTGCCAAGGCCGCTCGGTCAGTGGTCCAGTCTTGCAGAAGTTCCGGTCGCGTCGCGAATTGCATCAGCGTGATTCGATCTTCCGGATGCAACGACCCGATCACTCGCGTCGCCAACGCGCGCGTCAGGTTCGTGTCCTTTACTCCCAGCGTGTTTCCTACATCAAGCAATAACAAAACATTCGTCGGCGGATGTTGGATGCTTCTGATTTGCTGCGGCTTACCATCCTCTAACACCAGCACCTCACCAGCTACGAGCGCGGCGTCGTAATGACCGCCGGCATCGGTCGCTAAGACGGGCAAGCGGACTTCTTCGGTGAAGACACGGACGCGCTCCTGCTCGTCAGTTTTGGGAGTCGGCGACGGCTTCGGATTGGACTGTGCGACAGCCGCTGCCGGAGGAATGATTAGTAGAACCAGAATTAGAAGAGACCGCAAACGTGACTCCGCAAGAAAAGTGATTAAGTGCAAGGGTTTCATGCGTGTCTGCGCGCTTTGGCGGCCTGTCGGAGTTTCTATCGAATCAAAATTGAATGCGCCGATAAGCTAGTTTTGATTTCAGATTTCTGCGGTTTCCCTGGGCGGAAGCTTGAAATCAAAACTTCATTGAGGTTGCGGGACAAAGTAGCCTCGCCGCGTACGCAAGTACAAACCTACGCGACGCGCAGCAACTTCCACGCGCCGGTATTCACCGGCCGGCGCCTCCGAGAGCGCCCTTTTGGGGCGGTACGTCACGATGTACTCGGCGCCAATTTCGCGGGCCACCCGTTCAGCGTGATCGAACAATTCAGCACTCGAAGTCGGTAGAAAAATACTGCCGCCGGTTTCTGCAGCCAGATCAGTCAACCATTTCTCGCTGTTCTCGGTTTCCTTTTCGTAGGCCTTGCGCTTCCGTCTCATCGCGGGATCGAACCGGATGCTAACGCCATATGACGGCATGCGCGTCGATCCAGGCGGCAGTGTCGGATCGTTTGCGGTAATTGGGTTTTCAGAGGCGGGACGTTGCCCAACCGTCACATTCGAAGGCTGCTTGTCGTCTTTCTGCCGTACGAAACTTGTGTAACTGAGGATATGTACCGTCGCGCCCGCCTCAGCCAACTTTTTCAGGCCTTCGTTCAAATCAACTTTGCCCCCGGGTGTCTCAACGCCATCAGTGATCAGTACCACATGACGACTGCCTTCGGGACGATCGGCGAGCACCTGTGCGGCTTTGACCATCGATTCGAAGATGCGCGAACGCTTGCCGGCAAACAGTTTCGATTTCAATATCCGCGCGACCTGCTCTTTGTCGCTAGTCCATGGCTGCAAAAGTTCAGCCCGGTCGGATGATTGAAGAACTGCGATTTGATCCCCACTCGCCAACAGAGACAAAATCCGCAACGCGACGTCGCGCGTGATGCTGGTCTTCTTCGAGAGTCCGCCGAGTCCGAGGTTGTCACCACCGCCGGTGTCGAGAATCAACAGGACGCTCCCGGGAATGTGTCGCACACTGCGGATTTGCTGCGGCTCTCCGTCTTCCAAAACCAAAACGTCGTCAGCCTCAAGCGCTCCGTCGTAGTGACCGCCAGCATCGGTCGCGATCACGGGTAAGCGGACCTCTTCCGTGAAAACACGTACTCGTTCCTGCTCGTCAGGCTTCGGAGTCGGCGAAGGCTGCGGATTCGTCTGGGCGCCAGCGGCAGCCGCACAAATGATTAGCAGAACCAGAATTAGAAGAGACCGCAATTTGATGACTCCGCAGAAAGCTTGGTCGAACGTGCGGGTTTGATGCGTGTCCGTGTGCTCTGACGTTGCCTGAGTTGATTATCGCTCGGATTTGCGCGCTTGCGCCTGCACTGCGGTAATCGCGATAGCGTCGACGATATCCTCAGGTTTGCAACCGCGCGACAAATCATTTGCCGGGCGATCAAGCCCTTGCAAAATCGGACCGATGGCCGTGGCGCCGGCCAGCCGCTCAGTCAATTTGTAGCCAATGTTGCCGGCTTGTAGATCCGGAAAGATGAGCACGTTGGCGCGACCGGCTACGCTTGAGCCGGGCGCTTTCGATTGACCGATCGCGGGCACGAGGGCCGCGTCAGCTTGCAGTTCACCATCGATTTCAATCTGCGGCGCACGTGCGCGCACGGTACGCGTGGCTTCTACCACTTTGTCGATCAGCTGATGCCGCGCGCTGCCTTTGGTGGAAAACGAAAGCATCGCAACACGCGGCTCAGCACCGATCAAAGCCCGGCATGAATCTGCAGAGGCAATGGCAATTTCGGCGAGTTCAGCCGCGCTCGGCTCGATCACTACACCACAATCGGCATAAATCATTGCACCGCTCGAGCCGACATTAGGGTCGCGCACAATCATCAGGAAGAAGCTGGAGACGAGCTTGAATCCCGGCCGGACGCCGATGCAGTGCAAAGCCGCGCGCACCGTATGCGAGGTTGTATTGGTCGCGCCCGCAACCGATCCGTCAGCTCGCCCGGAGCGCACCATCAGGTTTCCGTAGTAAAGCGGATCGCGCAGCGCATTGCGTGCCTCATCCATCGTCAAGCCCTTAGCCCGGCGAGCTTCGTAAAGCAGCGCGACCATCTTCTCGAAATCGTTCGCGCGCACATGGTCGACTACATCAACCCCGCCGAGATCAGCGCCGGCTTGTCGGGCTGCGTCGCGGACTTTCTGTTCATCGCCGACAACCGTAATGCGCGCCAATCTTTGTTGCGTTGCGAGACTTGCGGCGACAACTGTGCGCGGGTCTTCACCTTCAGGTAGCACGATGTGTTGTGGTTGTGAAGCAGCGCGCTGTCGGATTTGATCGAGTATGGACATGGTCGCTGGGGGATCTTTTTTTTCGCTTGCGGAGTCTAACTGAGCCCAAGGCAGGGAACAAGTTATGGCGGCCGCGCGTATCAAGCTACTTGCGATATAGTTCGCCACGCAACGTCCACCGCAGTAATTGATCCTTAGGAGCATTAATCATGAAACTCTCAGTACGAAGTCCCAAAATCGTCTTCGCGTTCGCACTGTTCAGCATCCTTGCTTTGCAATCGGCGACCTTTGCCCAGGACAAAGCCGCCAAGATCGACCAACTGATTTCGCTTCATCATAAATACGACCAGTTCAACGGGTCTGCCCTGGTAGTTGATAACGGTAAAGTCATTTACCAGAAAGGTGTCGGCCTGGCCAACATGGAATGGAACATTCCCAACGCGCCGGACACGAAGTTCCGGCTCGGCTCGATTACCAAGCAATTCACCGCGACCCTGATTCTTCAGTTGGTTGAGCAGGGCAAGATCAAACTCGATGGCAAACTTATCGATTATTTGCCCGACTATCGCAAAGACACCGGCGCGAAAGTGACTATTCATAATCTGCTGAGCCACACGTCAGGCATTCCCAGTTATACGGCGCTACCCGGATTTTTTCAGAACGTCAGCCGCAACCCTTTTACCGTGGACGATTTCATCAAGAAGTACGCGAGTGGCGACCTCGAGTTCGAACCCGGAACCAAGTTCGTTTACGACAATTCCGGTTATTTCCTTTTGGGAGCAATCATCGAGAAGGTTACGGGCAAGCCCTACGAGCAAGTGCTGAAGGAAAACATTTTCGATCCGCTGGGAATGAAGAACAGTGGTTACGATCACTGGAAGACGATCATCAGCAAGCGAGCGACCGGCTATACGCAAACTCCCCGCGGCTACGAAAACGCGTCCTATCTGGACATGAGCATTCCCTTTGCGGCTGGTTCAATCTATTCAACCGTTGAAGATCTGTACCTGTGGGATCAGGCGCTGTATGGCGACAAGATTCTTTCGGCGAAATCCAAAGAACTGATGTTCAAGCCCAACCTGAATAACTATGGCTACGGCTTTGTGATCACTAACGTGACGCTGGCGCCGCCCACCAGGCTTGTCGTCCCAGTCATTCAACACAATGGAGGCATTAATGGGTTCAATACTGTGCTGGTGCGGATGGTGAACGAGAAGCGGCTAATCGTTTTGCTCGATAACGCCGAGCACGGCCAGTACCTGAACAATATTGTCCAGGGAATCATGAGCGTGCTTTACGATCAGCCTTACCACATGCCGAAGCAATCGATCGCCTCGGTACTCATGAACTCGATCCAGCTGAAAGATTCGGCCTCAGCCATCAACGAATATCGCGCGTTGAAAGCGGGAGCGACTGCCGCCGAATACGACTTTAGCGAAACAGAGTTGAACCGGCTTGGCTACCAACTGCTGCAAACGAAGAAGGTCAGCGACGCAATCGAAATCCTCAAATTGAATGTGGAGATGTTCCCGCAATCCGCCAACGCCTACGACAGTCTGGGCGAAGCTTACATGACGAACGGCAACAAGGACCTGGCGATCGCGAATTACAAAAAGTCGCTCGAACTGGATCCTAAAAACACGAATGCGACCGCGAAAATCGCCGAGCTGACGGGTGAGCAGAAGGAAGTTAAAGTTGATTCAAAGATCTATGATTCCTATGCGGGTGAGTATCAGCTCGGACCAACCGCCACGCTTACGATTACTAATGATAGTGGACGGTTGCTGGCTCAGATCACCGGACAAGAGAAGTTTGAGCTGTTTCCCTCCTCGGAGACTGATTACTATCTCAAAGTCGTTTCGGCCCGAATCACTTTCGTAAAGGACGAGCAGGGCAAAGTGACAGAATTGATTTTGACTCAAGGTGGCCGAAAAACGACCGCCAAGAAAATTAAGTAAATGCCAGGAGGGGCAGTAGCTCGACAGTCCGGGAGGGCGCACCCAGGACATTCATAAACGTCCTCCGTGACGGTCGGGATACCGCCCCGCCTTTGCGTGAACCTGTTCCGTTCTGGTATTCGTTATATGAACTAGCGATTGGAGCAACGGGTAGGGGTGCAGTTTAGAAGAGAAGGGCGCTAATGCTGGGAACGCGGACGTCCTCGTCCGCACAAGTTCGTTGATTGAGGTGATTGCGGACGGGGACGTCCGCGTTCCCAGCAAAACGTACCCCTTGAGGAAGGCCGTAAATCAATGTCCAAAGTGAAACTCAAGAGCCGCATGAAAAACCTCCTCATGTTTCTGCCGAACATGGTGGCCTTGTGCGCGCGCCTCATGGTGGACCCGCGCGTGCCTCTTACGGAACGCGGGTTATTCGCGGCGGCGGTAATCTATGCGGTGATTCCGTTCGATTTTCTGCCGGACATGATTCCGTTTATCGGACAGATTGACGATCTCTTTTTGATCGCTCTGACTGTGCTGCGGTTAATTGATCATACCGACGACACCGTAGTGCGCGAGCATTGGCGCGGCGGCGGCGACATCGTGGCGTTGGCTGAATCAGCCGCGAAGCTTGCGCCCATGTTAATGCCGAAGCGCGTTGCGCGCGTGCTGCTGGCGAGAGTCAAGCCTACTGCTGAAGGAACCGGTCTGCTTCTGAAGACTACGAAGCTCGAGCCGCTGCTGGTAGCTGAACCGGAAAGGGCCGCTGCGAAAGAGGACGAGCACAAACGTCGCCGCCGCCGCATTCGCGAAGTTAAGTCTGCTTGAACTCCGTAGAAGTACTATTTTTGGATGTCTCTAGCCGTTAGTCGGTAACGAAGCAATTGAACTAATTGCAGTCAGGAAGGGGGGCTTGCCCCGGCCTTCATCCAGCGGCGGCAAGCCGATCTTCCTGACCATGAGCTGTTCTGAGTTGACCGCCGAAATGTGGAAAGGTGATTCAAAGATTAACCGGCGGAGAGCACTTTCAACTGGTGTGAATTTGTTAGCGGAGGTATCGCAATCGCCGCACGCTGCTCAGCGGTGACGTGTTCATAGAGTATGTCGCGTTGCTGAGCAATGAAGCCGGCTTCCTGGATCAAATAACGCAAGGTCTCTTCGGTTGCTCGATTATGCGCGCCCGCGGCCGAGACGACATTCTCTTCGATCATGATCGAGCCCATGTCGTTCGCTCCAAAGCGTAAAGCCACCTGGCCCAGGCGCAATCCCTGCGTCAGCCACGAAGATTGAATATTGTCGATGTTGTCCATGAACAGACGCGACACGGCCAGCATCTTCAAATAATCCATGCCCGTCGGCTCTTCTTTAATCTTGCGCCCCAGCGCCGTGTTCTCGCGCTGAAAAGTCCATGGAATGAAAGCGAAGAAACCACCCGTCTCGTCCTGAAGATCTCTAATCCTCTGCAGGTGGCGCACGCGATGTTCCGTTTTGTCGCCAATGCCGAACATCATTGTGGCCGAAGATCGCAGACCAACTTTGTGCACTGCCCGCATCACATCCAGCCACTCCTGAGTCGTACATTTCGTGGCGACGCGCTTCCGCACTTCGTCGTCGAGAATCTCTGCGCCGCCGCCGGGCAAGCTGTACAGTCCGGCGTCCTTCAAACGCTGCATGATCGTCTCGTAATCGAGACCGGATATCAGATGGATGTTGTGAATCTCAGGTGGCGAGAAGCAGTGAAGCTGAAAGCCCGGATACTTTGCACTCAGCGTGCGCAAAAGATCTTCGTACCACTCAATTCCAAAATCAGGGTGCAGTCCTCCTTGCATCAGCACACCCGTGCCGCCCAGCGCAATAGTCTCGTCAATCTTCTCGCAAATCTCTGCGAGCGTTCGCACGTAAGTGTCAGGGGCGCCCGGACGACGATAAAACGCGCAAAAGGTGCAAACCACGTTGCAGACGTTCGTGTAGTTGATATTGCGGTCGATGATGTAAGTGACTACGTTGTCGGGATGTTTCCGCTTACGGATTTCATCCGCCGCCGCGCCAATTTTGGCGATGTCGTACGATTCCAGCAGCGCGGTGCAATCTTCGGCAGTTAGTCTCTGGCCCTCGAGCACGCCGTCGAGGATTGGTTGAATGTCAGTCTCGGGCACGGCTGTAGTCTAATTCAGTTGGTAACCAATAGTACAAGCCGGTCGTCTATGGAATTAGAAGCTCGATAGACCAGCAAAACATCGAATATTGTTCTAACTGGACGCTTGCCCCGATGGCCACCCCGGACCCGCGACTTCGGAAGATTGACGTACATACGCACTATTACCCGCCGGTCTACTTTGACCGCATCCGCGAAATTCCTTCGGATTTTTCGTTTGGCAAAAGCCCTTCCGGGCAGACGATCATTACTTATCGCGACGCGCGCTTTTTTGGAGTCACGCCACCGATGACTGACGTGACCAAACGCCTGGAAGACATGGATCGCGTGGGTATCGATGTTGAAGTTATTTCGCTTTCGACTCCCAACGTTTTCTTTGCCGAGGCGCAGCAGCAAGTTGAAATCGCGCGGATGGTGAATGATGCCTATGCGGAATTAGTCGCTCAACATCCGCAGCGATTCAAGGCGCTCGCTTCAATTCCGATGGATTCACCCGATCACGCATTGAAAGAGCTTCATCGCGCGATAGATGAATTAAAGATGAATGGCGTGATTCTGTTGAGCAACATCGGCGGCAAAGCCCTCACGTCTCCGCAATACCGGCCCTTCTTTGCCGAAGCAAACCGGATGAAGCTTTGCCTCCTGTTGCATCCGATGCTGCCGGCCAACACTGATCCGTTTCGCGAATACGTGCTGGGCCCGATTGTGGGATTCATGTTCGACACCACGCTGGCCGTGGCGCGTCTGTGCTTCGACGGAATGTTTCGTGAGTATCCGGACATTCGCTGGATCATCGGACATCTCGGTGGAGCGATTCCGTACTTGATGGAACGGCTGGATAACGGCTGGCGCGACTTTCCCGAATGCCGCGCGAAGATTGACGAGCTGCCGAGCACTTACCTGAAAAAACTCCACTACGACACCGTCAATTTCAATTCACACATGTTGATGATGACGCATGATCTGGTGGGCGCGGATCACATGTTGATGGGCAGCGATTATCCCCATCTGCTGGGCTCGATCGATCGGGCGGTGTCGTCGATTTGCGAATTGGACATTCCGGAAACGGAGAAGGCGCAAATCTATAGCGGCAACGCACTCTCAATTCTCAACAACGTCTAATTCGCTAGTCCCCTGGTTCCCAAATCGCAGGCGTCAGAGTACCGACTTCAGTCGGGCATTTCCGGGTTCAATTAGAACCCAACTAAAGTTGGCTCTAACGCGCTCAAATCAGGGCGCTCCCTCGAATCGGCTCAATTTTGCCTTCGCGCTCGCCCGTACTATTGTTGCAGCGAGCATTATGAAGCATCTGTGGTTGATGATGGCGATGGTTATTTCGTGCGGTATTTCTGTATCCGCGCAGAAGAAATCGCCGGCCAAGAGCAAGAAGCCTGCGACGACGCCGGTGCAGAGCGAACTCGCGCAATTGCGTGATCGCTACATCGCCACGACCAAGGAATACAAAGCAAGCCTGCAAAAGTTACTTACGCTCTACGAGGACAGTCTCAAGAAAGCTGAGCAGCGCCACGAGAATTCACAGAAGTTATTTGACCAGGGCCTGATTTCGCAACGCGACCTCGATGAATCGGCACGCATTGTCACGGATGCCAAATTAAAAATCTCGACGGTTCAGCAAGAGATCGCCGGCGCGGACACGCAGATTGCGCAGGCGCTGGTGGAAATTGAGACTGAGAAGCAGGTGAAGAAACTCGGACTCAGGCGCGGCGGGTTGGTCCAGACCACTTCATTCATTCGCTTCAATGGCGCGGGTCATTGGCTGCTGGAGCAGGCATCATCGATCGAAAGCTTCTTTCAACAGACGTTTAAGCGCCCGTTGCCGATTGCGGTGTTTGGACAGGGGGCGATTCACAACCAATGGCGTTTGGATCATCGCAACGCCATGGATATCTCGCTGAAACCCGATGAGCCGGAAGGACTGGCGCTGATCGATTTCCTGAAACGAAACGGAATTCCTTTTTCTGCTTTTCGCGGCGCGATACCGGGCGTGGCTACCGGACCCCACATCCACATCGGCATGCCGTCACATCGCTATTGACGGCAGTGGCACAGACTTCAGTCTGTGACTTTTCCGGGCGAATCACAGACTAAAGTCTGTGCCACTTACTTCACTTCGCTGACGATTACCGCGTCGCGGTTAAAAATGCCGCGCGAACAAACCAGTTGTTTACCGTCGCGTGTCCAGGCGAAGCCGCTCATGAAACTGTCCTGAAAATTAGTAATCTGCTTCGGCGCTCCCCCATCAACCGGTTGACTCCAAATGTTCGTGACGTTATTTGTGTTGGCTGTATAAAGGAGTGATTTTCCGTCGACCGACCATTTCAGCGTGGTCTGAATTGTTCCCGGTGCCTGAAAAGTGAACGTTTCGATTGGTTCGCCCCCATCACTGGAAATGATCGCGATCTTGTTCGGAGGCGCCAGCGGATCAGGATTCTCCGTATAGAGGTAAGCAACAAATTGTCCGTCCGGAGAATATGCCGGTGCGCTGGACACTCGATGGGTGAGTTCGTGCGGTTCGCCGCCGTCGATTGAAACTTTCCAAATCGTCGGCCGCGTTGTGCCAAGTGACGCATACACGATCCAACGACCATCTGGCGAAATTGTTGTTTGTGATTCCGCAACGCCGCGAGTCAGCTGTTTTGGGTTGCTCCCATCTATATTCATGCGCCAGATATTGAGGGCGCCACCGCGCGTCGAGCTGAACACGACATACTGGCCGTCTGGGGAAACCACGGGACCAGTATTACGCCCAAGGTTCGAGGTCAGCGCTTTGCGGTTCTCACCGTCAGCATCAGAAATCCAAAGATTGAAATCATTTCCCTCGGCTACCACAAAGACAATTCGCCCGTCAGGCGTCCAGCTCACGGTATTGCCGTAAGAGCCTCCCCATCCCACATTCCCGGTGGGCAACAGAACGGCACGGCTTGCGTCACCGTCGGGGGCTACCCATAAACCCATCAAACCAGTGGCAACAACATTCACAAATTTCGTCCCGTCGGCCGTTAAGCCAATCGCGCGATGTTGCTCCAGGTCATTAGTGATTTGGCGTTTTTCGCCTGATGGATAAGACAAAAACCACAGTTGCGCGCCGGTGCCGGCGTTGCTGCCGGCAATCAGAATGAGACCACTCATGTCCGGCATCCACTGAACTTGTCCCGTGAAAGGCCACGCCTCGGGACTGAGATTGATTTCTGTTCCGCCGGCGACGGGGAAAGCGATGACGCGGCTTTGCGCACCGGGTGTGAGAACGCTGGTGGCGATCAATTTTCCGTCCGGCGACCAAGACGGCGCGGTGAAAAAGATCGGAGCAAATCGATCCGGCTTCTTCTTTAAGGCCAAAATCTGTTCGTCTGTGCCGTCGACGTTCGTGATTATCAGCGCACTTTGATCTTCGGTGGGGAAACTCGCACGTACGAAGGCCATGCGTTTGCCGTCGGGGGCAAAAGTTACGGGCGCATCTATTCTCTCCAGCAGTTTCTGAGGTGTGCCGCCGAGAGTTGGAATCCGATACAGCGTGCCGGCGTCAAAATTGGCTTTAATGACGTAAAAGATTTCGCGATCGTCTGGTGAAAACGTGAATCCGAAAATTCCGACTGCTGCCGGGGGCACAATCATCTTTTCGTTCGATGCGGTTACGGTTCGGATCCAAAGACTCTGCTTCCCGGCGTCACTCAGCGTGTACACAAGATAAGTTCCGTCGTGCGACAAACGCGCATCGATTACTTTGCCGGAATTTGTCACACGCGCGACTGAAGTCGCTTGGAAGTGCGTACGGGTGGGGCGGTTCAGGAGTTTGTAGAGACCAAAGCCCGCGGCAATCAGCACAACCGCCCCGGCGACCGCGAAGGCGCTGAAGCGAAGCCTTTGCCGCTTGAGTTCGACGCTCAGCGCCTGACTGATCATGGTGGCGGCGACCGCGCCCTCGGACGTCGGCGCGGCGCCAACGGAAGCGCTGGCGGTAGCGGCCGCGGTGGATTTTTCGCCTATACCGGAGCCGGTCGATTGCAGCCGCGCGTGAAAATGCAAATCCTCCTTCAGAGTTTTGAGGTCAAGCAGGAGATCGCTGATTACCTGATAACGCTCTTCGCGATTCTTCTTCAGTGCCTTGGCGACGATGCGCGTCAACTCAGGAGGAGCATCCTGAAGAAGCTGCGAAACTGGCGGTGGTTCAGTTTTCAGGATGCTGGCGAGCACGTCACTCGGCGTTTCGCCGTCGAAGGGCTTTCGGTGCGTGACCATCTCGTAGATGACTGCGCCCAAACTGAAAATGTCTGAGCGCGCGTCCACAGGTTTGCCACGCGCCTGCTCGGGAGACATGTAGCCCGCCGTTCCGATGATCACACCCGAACCCGTGCGGACCTGGCGCGTGGGCGCCTCGTCGGCTGAGACTGACGGCGCTTCTTCGCTCAACTTTGCAAGGCCAAAATCGAGCACCTTCACGTAGCCGTCCTGCCGGATCATTATGTTTTCGGGCTTGATGTCGCGGTGAACGATGCCCGCTTTGTGCGCTGCCGACAGCGCGTCCGCAACCTGCATCCCAATGTTGAGGGCTTCCGAAGGTTCCAACTTTGAATTCGACAAGCGATGACGAAGTGTTTCGCCTTCGACAAATTCCGTGGCTATGACATGCGTAGACTCCGACTTCAGGATTTCGTAAATGGTAATGATGTTCGGATGATTCAACGCCGACGCGGACCGAGCTTCCTGCTCAAACCGCCGCAGCCGATCCTGATTTTTTGTGAATGAGCTTGGCAGGACTTTCAGCGCAACCTTGCGCCCGAGACGTCGATCGTGCGCCAGGTAAACTTCGCCCATACCGCCACGACTGATGAAGGAAACAATGTCGTAAGCGCCGAGAGTGGTCCCCTTCTTCAATTCCGCCGCTTGATTCGTAATCAAGGTTGCCGCAGCCTCATACGCCGGTGAATCAATGAAGCTCCCGTCCTTTTCCGACGAAGCGAGCAGCGATTCGACTTCCTCCCGCAGTCGGTCATCGCCATTACACGCCTGCGCGATGAAAGCGATGCGCTCAGCCGCCGGCTTGTCCAGCGCTGTGTGAAATATCTGCTTAACTTTTTGCCAGCGTTCCGGTGTCATGTTCAAAAGTCCTAAGCACTCCTCGTCTATTAACGCGGATTCGAACGACGCATTCCCTCATTGGCTACTCAAGTTTCTGCCGCAGCCAGGCGCGTGCCATCTTCCAATCGCGTTCAACCGTGGCATGACCGAGTCCCAGCACTTCCGCGGTTTCGGCAATCGACAAGCCACCGAAGAATCGCAATTCCACGATGCGTTCCTGCTGCTCATCAAACTGCTTCAGCTCCTCCAAGGCCTCATGCACAGCGAGCACATCCACTTCCGGCGTCTGCGCGATGGCTCTGGCACTGGTAATCGATAGTCTTTGCTGTTTGGACCCGCCACGCTTCTCTGCCTGATGTTGTCGCGCATGATCAACCAGAATCCGGCGCATCAATTGGGCCGCCACGCCGTAGAATTGCGCGCGATTTTGCCAGTGCGCGTTCTTCTGATCGACGAGTTTCAAGTACGCTTCGTTTACCAGCGCGGTGGGCTGCAAAGTGTGGTTCTGCCGCTCGCGACGCAGGTAATTGCTCGCCAACCGCCGCAGCTCGTCATAAACGAGGGGCATTAACTTATCCAGCGCGGCAGCATCGCCTTCGCCCCATTTCAACAGTAGTTGCGTGACGTTTTCAGCAGGCACCGAACAATCCTCAACTCGAACCGGCGCGGATTCTACAACAAAAGCTTTTGGATGATGAGGGGATTTGGGGCCAGTTCCCGCGTTAACAAGTGTGAGGCAGAAGGGTCACGCAGCAGTCGAACGGGACTGACAGCCGGCCCAAGCCTAAAAAGATTAGCCGGGCCGATGGGCTCGTTTCCATGAGGAGAAAAAGATGAAAAAGCAAACACTAATCGTCGTCGCTTTATTCGCTCTGATCGGCTTGACAGCCGCAGGCGCCCAGGCGCAGTCCAGCACATTGGTTCGCGCAAATATTCCTTTCGAATTCAAAGTGGCGGACAAGATTATGCCGGCGGGTGAGTATCTCATTCGACAGATCAACCCGACTTCCGATGCGGTCACGTTGCAGATCGCGGCCGAAGACAATGACGCCACCGTGATAGTGCGCACCACCGCGATGCAAATGAACGGGACGCAACGATCCGCGCTGCTGTTCAATCGCTACGGCAGTGACTACTTCTTTTCGATGGTTTCGATTGAAGGGGCAGTATATTCATGGCAAGCACCCAGGTCGCGCGGTGAACGCGGCGCCGCACGAGAACTGGCCGCGCTGAAATCTGGCGGCGAAGTTGTAACAGTCGCCGTACGCTAAGCGATAACCCCCCAGGCAGGATCGGCGGGCAGGCGAAGCGGAGAACTCCTCTGCCACGCTGAACAAGCAATTACCCGGAACTTAACGGTTTCGGGTAATTGCCTTTTTGGGGCCGGCAAACCTTGACCCTGTGCGAACGGGCTAATATCGTCTTATTGGTTGGGAACAAAGCCACTCATCATTGCGATCGACGGACCGTCCGGCTCTGGCAAGTCAACGCTGGGCCGGATGTTGGCGCGCGAACTGGGTCTGTTGTACATCGACACCGGCTCGATGTATCGCGCGGTGGCGCTGGCCGTGATTGAATCAACGTCCGTCAGCGAGACCGACGATGTCGCCGTGGGGTCGTTAGCCGCGCGCATCGATATTGATTTGGCCGGCGATCCCGATTCATTGAACGTTAGTCTTAATGGCCGCGACGTTTCCAGTCGCATTCGCGATGAAGATGTGACCCATGTCTCATCGATCATCTCCACGATTCCGGCGGTGCGGCGGGCCATGGTGCAACGGCAACGCGAGCTGGGCGCCCGCGGCGCGGTGATGAACGGCCGCGACATCGGCACCGTGGTTTTTCCGAATGCCGATGTGAAATTCTTTTTGGATGCGGTGGTTACCGAACGAGCGCAACGCCGCTTGGCCGAAGAACGCGAGCACGATTCAGCGGCAACTTACGAACAAGTGCTGACGGACATCACTGAGCGCGATCGGCGTGACACTACCCGCGAGGATTCACCGTTGATTACCGCCAACGACGCTATCGTGGTTGACTCAACCGGAATGTCGATCGACGACGTGTTTCAAAAGATGGTCGCAATTGTGAAGGAGCGCACCACCTGAGAGTTCCGACATTCACATTTAAGAACGAAGCTATCTGGATGGTGCTGTTGTCATTGGCGCCGCTTGTTCTCGCGGCGCTTATCATTGTGGTTTTGCGCTCCCTGCGTTAAGTGCAAAATCGGCAATCGCAAATCCAAAATTTCAAATGTTCACCGGAATCATTGAAGAACTTGGGCGCGTCCGCGACGTTGAACGTCGCGGTGAAGATGCACGCATCGTGATCGAAGCGCATACGGTCACTGATGGATCGCAGAACGGCGATTCGATCTCAGTGAATGGCGTGTGCCTGACCGCGCTCGATGTGAAACCCGATTCGTTTCGCGCCGATGTTTCGAAAGAGACGCTGTTTCGTTCGACGCTGGGCTCTCTGGAAACAGGCTCGCCGGTAAATCTGGAACGCGCAGTCACGCCGGCAACACGCCTCGGCGGCCACATCGTTCAGGGCCACGTTGATGCGACGGGCAGGTTTTTGCGTTCAGAAAACCACGGCGACTCGTGGACGTTTCGCTTCACTTATCCGCCAGGGATCGCCCAGTACCTCGTCTTCAAAGGCTCAGTCGCCGTCGACGGTATCAGCCTGACGATCGCGAACCTGACCGACGAATACTTTGAAATCGCCGTGATTCCGAAGACAATGGAACTCACCAATTTTTCGCACCTGAAAGCCGGTGATGAAGTCAATCTCGAAGCTGATATAATCGCCAAGTACGTCGAGCGAATCTTAAACCGCTAACTCGACTATCTGCGTGCGGCGCCGCTGTACGTGAAACACGAAAGGACACCTCACCATGTTGGCCAAATTCGTCGCTGTTTTGGGAATCTGTATTGCCCTTCCGCTTGCAGTCCTGGGGCAAGCGGCCCAACAACAAAAGCCTGAGCCGGCGACAACGATTTCACCTCAGAAGCAGGCTTTGATTGCGGAACTGCTCGCCGCAACGAATAGCAAAAAGAATGCAGAGGATATTATTAACGTCGCTTTGGAAGAAAGCGAAAAGGGACTGCCAGAGATAATTTGGTCGGGCATTGCGGATCTGCCGTCAACCACGGAGCTTACGAATGAAGAGCGGGAAACACTACGCGCAGAAATCGTGTCCAGCTCGTTGAGAACATCTCAAAGATTTCGTGAGTTGCTGAAAGAACGACTCGATTACAGCAAACTCGATGAAATTACCGCTTTGATCTATGCGAAATACTATGACGAAAGCCAACTTGCCGATCTAATCGCATTTTACAAGTCTCCGACCGGTCAATACACCATGGAGGTTATGCCGAAGCTGTTTGCCGAGTCTATTGCGCGTTCACAGGAATTGATGATGCCGATGATCAAGGACCTCATGCATGATGTGACGCTTGAAGAAACACAGCGGTTCGAGAAAGAGGTGGCGGCGATCATCGCATCGCATCACCGCACTCAAAAGAAGCCGACGACCAACTCGAAGCGCCGCCCGAATTAAACTGACTTCACACCATGTCCTTAGCTTCCATTTCAGACGCGGCCGCCGATATTCGCGAAGGGCGAATGATCATCATCGTGGACGATGAGGACCGCGAGAATGAAGGGGATCTGGTGTGCGCGGCGGAAAAGGTCACGCCTGAAATAATCAACTTTATGGCGCGACATGCGCGGGGATTGATTTGCCTGCCGCTGACTGAAGACCGTTGCGATGAGCTGCACCTGAGCCCACAGGTTTCGGACAATACCTCCCGACTGGGCACAGCGTTCACTGTTTCGATCGAGGCCCGTCGCGGTGTGACCACCGGCATCTCAGCAGCGGATCGCGCGACCACAATTTTAACGGCAGTCGATCAGCGGACGCGGCCGCAGGATCTCGCGCGTCCGGGTCATATATTTCCGCTGCGCGCAAAAAAAGGCGGCGTGCTGGTGCGTCCGGGTCAGACGGAAGCTGCCGTGGACATTGCCCGCATCGCGGGACTTTATCCGGCCGGCGTCATCTGCGAAGTCATGAACGAAGACGGCACGATGGCGCGCTTGCCTGAGTTGAAAGACTTTGCGGTCAGGCACGGCCTGAAGATTATCAGCGTCGCGGACCTCGTGCGTTATCGCATTCAAAAAGAAGTACTGGTGCGGCGCGCGGTGGAAACCGATCTGCCCACAGTCTATGGCAAGTTTCGCGCGATCGCTTTTGAAAACACGATCAATGGCGACGTCCATCTGGCGATGGTCATGGGCAACGTGCGCACCGACGATCCGGTGATGGTCCGAGTACACACCGAAAACGTTACGTGTGACATGTTCGGGTCAACCATCGACGACACCGGCTATCAACTGCGGCGCGCGCTGGAAAAAATCGCGGAAGCCGGCCAGGGCGTGGTGCTGTACCTGAGACAGAGTGAGCACGGCCTGGATTTGATTCACCAGTTGCGCACCTACGCTTTGATGCAGGACCGCGGCGTCAGCAAGCGCGAAGCGAGCGCGGAAACGGGTTATGGATTGAACCGCGACTACGGCATTGGCGCGCAGATTCTGCATGAACTCGGGATGCGAAAAATTCTGCTGCTCACAAACCATCCGCCAAAAATCACGGCAATCGAAGGCTTTGAATTGGAGGTTGTCGGCAACGTGCCGCTGGGTACTCCGCAAGATTCCGAGGCCGGCGTGGCGATGGACGAGCCTATCTCTCACCGCGCAGGCTAGCGTCTGTGCTATTCTTGAATTTCCCCCGATTTCAGTTTAGAAAGAAGCGAAGCCGAGGTTAGAGATCAGAGGTCAGACGCCAATTTCAGTCGACAACTCCAAGCTAATATCTGCCCTCTAATCTCTAACCTCTCCGTTTTCGGCTCTCCTGTAAAAAATGTCAGAAGCCCGCGCGTCAGCAAGGGCAGTCTTGATCAAATTGCCCTCCTGATGGTCGGGCTTCTGACACGTTGGCCCAGTCGATGCCTGTGAACGATCAAGAGCCTGCCGAAACTAAGAGTGGCGCGTCGGCCCCGCCCCCACGACGTCGACGCCGCATCGTTACTCGCCGGAACGCAATCATCGCCGGCATCCTGGTGGCGGTGGGCGCGATCGCGCTCGTGCTGATTGCCCTGCTCGGTTACCGGCTGGGCTACGTCGACGCGTACATTGCCGGCCAGGTGAAAGACACGCTCGCGAAGTACGGAATCCGCGCCGAGATTCGCGAATTTCACACAGCCATTACGCCGCAAACCGTCGAGATGCTCGGCGTTGAACTTTACGATGCGCAGACTGGCGAGAAGCTTGGCAAGATCGATCGACTACTCGCCACTGTTCGCATCGAAGATCTCTACGCGACCAATCTTCATCGCAATATAAATCTCAAAGACCTGCAGATTGAGGGTCTTGAGCTTTGGGTAAGCTTCGACGCGCAAGGCCGTTCGAATTTCCGCAACATACACATCCCACCGCCTGAGCCGAACCAAAGAATTCTGTTTGCGTACTCGACGGCGCACATCGACCTGAAGAACGGGCTAATTCATTACGGCGACGCCGTGCACCGGCTGTCCGGCGAAGCGCGCAACTTACAGGCGACAATTCAGCCTGACGATCTCAACGCTCCGTCTTCGAGCTGGATGAACACCGTGACGTTGAGCGCGAAGAACTCAACACTCGCTTACGACAATCGGCCCATCAATAACATCGACATCGAAGCCCGCGGCCGCGTGAACCAGATTCGCGCTGAGATTCAGGAATTTAAAATCCGCTCGCCGGTGGCCGAGGCGACGCTGAGCGGCGTGATGGGTGATTGGCGCGCGCTGCAATACAACTTCAATGTCACTTCCACCGTCGATCTCACGCAGCTTTCAGATGTGCTCGCGACCGGGACGGCGTTGCGGGGCGTGGGAAATTTTTCTGGGACGATTACCGGCGAAGGTGAAAAGTATCAAGTCACGGGCGGAGTGAATTCCGAAGCGCTGGCCGCCGCCAACCTGCGGCTGCAAGGATTGAACATCACCGCGAAAGGAACCGGGCAGGGCGCCAGCTATGACTTCAACGGTCGCGCCGTGGTGCAGTTGCTGAACGCGGGCGACTTTCAGTTGAATTCTGTGCAACTTGCGGGCGGCGTCATGGGCACCGGCTCGGATTTTCGCTGGGTCGGCGAACTCCGCGCTGCGTCTGAGAAGAGCTATGGGACGACGATCACGGGTCTGATGCTGCGCGACGCGGTGGCGGAATACAAAGACGGAGTGCTGACGGCTTCCGCTCCCCAACTCACCGGCAGCGCGCTGACAACCGCAACCGCGCGGGTCGCCGGCGGAATTCAGGCAAACGACATTCGCTTGCGGTCAGCCAACGGCGTCACGACCGCGACAATTGCCAGCGCGAAAGCCGGCAAGATCCAAGCGTCAAAAGCCAGCATCGATGGTGTGACGGCCAGAAATATTGAAGCCAACAGCCGCGGTGGGATCACCAACGTCACTGTCAAAGAACTACAAGTGGGCGCGGCCAACTTTTCCGGTGCGCAAACCGGCAGCATCAACATCGCGGGCGTGCGTCTCGCGATTCGCAATGGGCGCGTCGAAGGAACCACCAGCGACATTAACGCCGGCACAGTAAAGCTCGAGAATGGCCAGGTCGAAAATGTGAAGCTGGCGCGACCGGCCTTCGCACTTGAACCTTCAGGTCGCTACCGCGCGAGCGCTGACTTGAGTTTAGGCGGAGGCGTCCTGGGCGAAATGAAACTTGGTCCCGCACACGCCGCGGTCGTCGCCACCAGCGATCAGATTCAACTCACAAACTTCGTCGCTGAAGCATTGAACGGCCGCGCGACCGGCAACGTGACCATTGCGCTGACTAAGAAAGGAACATCGCGCGTCGCCAGCGACTTCAGCAACTTCGATCTGGCCGCGCTGATCGCGATGGTGTCTGGCCGCGCCATCCCGGTGGCCAGCCGCGCGACTGGCCGCGCCGACCTCACCTTCCTCGACACCGACATTTCCACGGCGACCGGAAGTGTCAACGCGCAATTGCAAGGCGCGCAAAGTACGAATGACCTGGCGCCACTTTCGGGCGACTTCGCTGTCACAGCCAACCACGGCGTCTTTCAAATTCAGCGCGCAAGCTTGCAAACCGCGGCGACAAAGCTGAACGCCAGCGGCCAATTTTCCATTGACGAGCCTGTTTCGAATTTGACCGTCGATGTCGCTTCGACTGATGCGTCGGAAATTCAACGCCTACTGATTACGTCCGGCGCCTTGCCTGAAGTCGAGGAGCAGTTTCACACCTACGGAATCGATCTCGGCGGGAAATTGAATTTTAACGGCACGCTGGCCGGAGCGTTGAAGGATCCACTCGTCAGCGGGCACGCGGAACTTGGTTCGTTAATCATGAACGGGCGCGACCTGGGGTCGCTGAGCGCGAATGTGTCGTCAACTGCAACCGAGACGCGCATCGACAACGGAAGGCTGAGCCAGCCCAACGGCGGCGGAGCGCAATTCGCTCTGCTGATTCCGCGCACCGGCGAAAACAACATATCGATCGAGGCCACGTTTGATCGGATCGACGGAGCGATTGTCTCAGCCATTACCGCAACCAAAGGCGGACAGAGTCTGGGCGACGTCAATCTCAATGTCGGAAACATCAACGTCGAGGCGCCTATTTCCGGACAAATCAAAGTCTCAGGTATTCCTCACCAGATGAGCGGTACGGCCGACTTGCGATTTGGATCCGGCCGCATCAATGGCGAATCGTTCCAGAGCCTGATCGCCCACGCGACTTTCGCGGGATCGACC
>DATNEI010000085.1:0-3663 GCA_035606795.1 Pyrinomonadaceae bacterium | reverse complement strand
TCATCTTTGTTGCCGACGAGCCCATCGATGCGAAAGCGATTGCCAAAGTCCTCCGCATCGAGCAATCAGCCGTCGACGAAGCTATTCAATCGCTGGTCGAAGACTATGCCGAGCGCAGCAGCGGTGGCCTGCAACTGCGTGAGATTGCGGGCGGCTGGCAAATTTCCACTCGGGCTGAGCATCACGAACATGTGCGCGCTTATCTGAAGTCCAGGCCCAGCGCCAAATTGTCGCTTGCCTCTCTCGAAACACTTGCGGTCATTGCGTACAAACAGCCGGTGACTGTTCCCGAGATTCTCGAGATACGCGGGGTGCAGTCCCCTTCAGCCATCAAGACATTGCTCGACAAGAGACTCATCGTCGCGAAAGGACGGAAGGAAACAGTAGGGCGACCGATGATGTACGGGACGTCGAAAGATTTTCTGATTCAGTTCGGCCTCAAGGATTTGTCGGAACTTCCCAGCATCGAAGACTTTCAGGATTTGGCGGGCGAAGTCGCCGGCGAATAGACACCAACCGGGATGGAAGTACGCCTGCAAAAACTTATTGCCGCGGCAGGCATCGCATCACGCCGTCACGCCGAAGAACTAATCACCTCAGGCCGAGTGACCGTTAACGGAAAGATCGTTGACGCGCTGGGCGCCAAAGCCGATCCCGAAACCGATCACATCAAAGTAAATGGGCGACTGATCAATCAAGTGCTTCGCTCGCAAGAAAAAGTCTATGTTTTGCTGAATAAGCCGAGAGGCTATTTGAGCAGCCTGTCGGATCCGGACAAGAGACCGCTGGTGACGGATTTGATCCCGAGTTCTTTGGGACGGCTGCATCCGGTGGGACGCCTCGACTTCAATACTGAAGGATTGATCTTACTGACGAACGACGGCGAGCTTACCAATCACGTTACCTCTGCGCGCAATCGTATTCCCAAAGTCTATAAAGTGAAGGTGAAGGGCGTTCCCAACGAGAATGCGATTCAACGCCTGCGCCGCGGTATTCGCCTGGACGATGACAAGCGCGCGGCTCCTGCGGAGATCGGGCGTTTGGAGGAAACAAAGACGAATGCCTGGTTCACAGTGACTCTGTATGAGGGGCGCAATCAGCAGGTCCGCCGCATGTTCGACGCTATCGGCCATTCCGTATTGAAACTCTCGCGCGTGCGCATCGGACCGATTGTTGACTTGAAGTTGAAGTCAGGCCATTGGCGTTTCCTGTCGCCGCTGGAAGTTAAGAAGTTGTATCGCACGCGGCCCGCCGCGCGCGAATCAAAACCTACCCGCCGCGAACTGCGAGTTTCCTCGCGTTAGGTTACAATGACAGGTTCGATTGAGACGGCGACAGGCGACAGAGCCTGTCGTTTGATTGTGGGGGTCCTGAGTGGTAGCGGGCTTATTTTATCAATCGAGTGTCTATGATCCGCTCACTATCGTTCGCGGTTCTGTAACAACATGGAATTCGAATTAACTGAAGAACAGCAACAGATGAAAATGAGCGTGCGCGAATTCGCCGCCAGCGAAATCGCGCCGCATGTTAGCGAGTGGGACGAAACTCAGCACTTTCCGATCGAGCTGAAGCCGAAACTCGCCGAACTGGGACTGCTAGGCGTCATTTTCCCGGAGGAATATGGCGGCGCAGGTCTCGGCTACATCGAATACGCAACCGTGATTGAAGAGTTGTCGCGCGTGGACGGCTCCGTGGGAATTTCAGTTGCCGCGCACACTTCCCTCTGCTCAAATCACATCTTTCAATTCGGCGACGAAACGCAAAAGCAGAAGTATTTGGCGCCGCTCGCCAGTGGCGAACATCTCGGGGCGTGGGGATTGACAGAGCCAGGGGCCGGCTCAGATGCATCCGGCACGCGGACTACCGCGGTAAGGAAAGATGGTGGTTGGGTCATTAACGGCGCCAAGAATTTCATCACGCACGCAATTCACGCTGATACATGTGTGGCTTTTGCGTCCAGTGATCGAGCGAAACGCAGCAAGGGAATCACAGGCTTTATTTTTGAGAAGGGCACGAAGGGATTTTCTCCTTCGAAAAAAGAGAACAAGCTGGGATTGCGCGCGTCGGAAACAGCGAGCGTGATCTTCGAAGACTGTTTCGTCCCGGATGCGAATCGCATCGGCGAAGAAGGAATGGGCTTCGTGAATGCAATGGAGATTCTCGATGGCGGGCGCATCTCAATCGCGGCCCTCGCCGTCGGCATCGCGCAAGGCGCGTACGAGTCCGCGGTGCGGTACTCCGGCGAGCGCCAACAGTTCGGCAAACCAATTCGCGAATTTCAGGCTATTCAATTCAAGCTCGCCGACATGGCCATGCAGATCGACGCGGCACGTTTGCTGATGTATCGGGCCGCCTGGATGAAAGATCAGGGAAAAAAGACTACGAAAGAATCGTCGATGGCCAAGCTGTACGCGTCCGAAATCAGCGTGAAGGTTTGCGAGGAAGCGATTCAGATTCACGGGGGATACGGCTACACGAAAGATTATCCGCCCGAAAAGTATTGGCGCGATTCCAAGCTGTGCACGATCGGCGAAGGCACTTCGGAGATTCAAAGAATGATCATCGCGCGCGAGATTCTCAAGCAGGTCTAAGCGATGAGAGTGGAGCGCAAGCGTCTCGCTTGCCATTTGGGCAGTTTGAGCAAGCGAGACGCTTGCGCTCCAGTCAGGTCTCGATGAGCAATCTTATTGATCGAATTAGTTCCGGTGAACCGTCCGCCGTGGCCCGCGCAATTTCGCGGGTGGAAGATGGCGCGACTGATGCGTCCGGCCTGATGAAAGACGTCTTCGCGCGCGCCGGCAAGGCTTTGGTGGTGGGAATTACCGGCGCGCCGGGCGCCGGCAAGTCGACGATTGTCGATAAGCTCGCGGCCTTCTATCGCGCCCAAGGCGAACGCGTCGGTATCATCGCCGTGGATCCATCGAGCCCGTTCTCCGGCGGAGCGATTCTGGGCGACCGGATTCGCATGCAGACGCTCTCGCTCGACAAGAATGTTTTTATTCGCTCGATGGCGACGCGTGGCAACCTGGGCGGCTTGGCGCGGGGAACCGTTGACGCAGTGGCAATTCTGGACGCGGCCGGTTATCAAAAAATTCTTGTCGAAACCGTGGGCGTTGGTCAGGACGAAGTCGAGATCGTAAAGACCGCCGACGTTTGTGTGGTGGTGCTGGTACCGGGCATGGGCGACGACGTGCAGACGATGAAAGCCGGAATCATGGAGATCGGCGATGTGCTCGTGCTGAACAAAGCTGATCGGGAAGGAACGCTGCGCGCCGAAAAAGAATTGCAAGCGCTTTTGACGCTGGCCGTGCGTGAAGATGCGTGGCAGCCACCAATCCTGAAGACTGTTGCGACTGAGAACAAAGGCATTGAAGAACTGGCGGCGGCCATCGAGCAAGCTCGGCAGTTTCAGCGGTCGCGGCCGGAAACCAATGAACGCCGCCGCGCCATCGCGCGTTGGCGCATTCTCGAGTTGCTGCGCGAACAGCTCGTCAAACGCGCGCTGGATGACAACGGCGCGGCCGAGCGTCTTGATCGACTCGCGGCGGAGGTTGCGAGTAAAAGACGTGACCACTACTCGGCGGCTGAGGAGCTAATGAATGTCAGTAGTCAGTAGTCAGTCGTGTTTCGTAATACGACTGACCACTGACCACTGACCACTGA